>JAUVCU010000054.1 GCA_030590715.1 Lentisphaeria bacterium | reverse complement strand
ACTCTTGAAGCAGGCTTCAAACAGATTGAACGCGAGATGGCGAATATGAAAGAAGGAAAAGGTAAAGAGGAATTGAAAGCTAGAATGGAACAAATTCGCGCTGGAGAAAGAGATCTTTACTTCTAGAAAATAGCTTTTTTTTAAAAGTGTATTTCATAAAAAAGCCAAGTTCTGAAAAAATCAGGACTTGGCTTTTTGTTTATAAACTGATTAAAAGTCATCAAAGTCGTCATCATCCAACGGAATGACCTTGTGCGGATCCATTGTTTTGCCACCAGTTGATATTTCACTTATTGAATGGTCTGGAGCCACTTCTACTGCCGCGGTAGAACCAGCATTGGTATTTCTCACAGATTCATCAATTAAAGTAGATGTGCTTGTTGCGGCTTAGGCACTTCGCATAGCAAGGCTTCGAACCACCTCAGCAACAACGGCAAAACCTTGCTGGAATTATCAGTGTATAATACACCGTATAATTACAGCTGATAAAGAATAAATCGGAGCTAAAACATGTCAAATATCAAAACTATTCTAATTATTATTTCAGTACTGGGAGCCGGATACTTTGTTCAAAAAATGATGGATAAACAGAAAAAAAGTCTGGAACAGAGTATAGAAGAAGCAGAATACGGCCATGTGTGGAGCGAAGAAAAATACCAGCAACAGAAAAGACAAATGGCAGAGGCTCTCGACAAAGCGACAAATTATATCCAAAATGAAGAGTATCGAAAAGCATCGGGTGCTCTTTACAAAACCTACCCCACATTCGAATCGTTCAGTAACAGCTACGGATACAGAAAGGTTGAAGGCGAGCAACAAACAATGCGAGAGTGGTTTGAGAATGAGAAAAAGTCGTTTGAAACGCTGCTTCTGAATAAAATGCCGAAAATAGTAGAGAAGCTTAAAACAGCTGAAATAGAGTTTGAAGAAGTATACAAAATGAACACCTACATGCCATTCCCGTTCATCCATAAATTCAAGAGTGAGTTTAGGCAGTACAGGAATGAAATAATGAAAGCTCGGCATGAAAACAGCAGAAACTGGATAATCGTCAATTTCACGACTAATCGTGGTGATATGTGGAACTATGAAAAAGAAGTCAGAGATGCGGTGCTCAAAGGCTGGAGTTCAGAAAACAAAGCTAAACTAGTTCTTGGGAAATCATTCAACAGTAATGAACAGTATTCGGCACAGAGATGGTTTAATGTAGAGATTGAAGAAAAAGGAATGACCTATACTTCAGAATCAGATATGCTTCAGGTAAGCAGCAAAGAGATCCCCGAACAGGTCACTGTAACAATTGAGAAGAGAGGAAAAAACAACATTACCTGCAACAACGTGGGATAACACACAACCAATTACTGTTTTCAAGAAAGCGCCGAATTCACTCAGTTTCAAAGTTGATTTCAAAGGATAAAACGCTGATCTGAGCGGAACATTCAAACGTCAGAGCAAAGCTCTAATAGATGAATTCAGCAAGGCAATAGAGAAACTTCCTCTGCTCAAAATCATAAAAGAATAAATTTGCATTTTACAAACGGAGAACATTTCACCGTTTTCCGTTCATTAAAAGCAGTCAGTCTGCTTCAATCGAATGCTACTTTTTCTTGTTTAAAGTAACCTTGATCTGCATTGGAGCCACATTTGAAATCGCAACTGGAGAATCGATGACACTGCTGTCTATATTAACACTATATGTTCCAACTCCTTTCAAAGTAGAAACATCAATATATGCTTTGACCTGATCGTATTTCACCAGCTCGACATCGCTCTTCGAACCTGAAATCTGCACGTTCACATATTCACTTTCCAACTTTATATCAAAATTTTGAGAGACCTCAGGGGTACTCAATATTCTGACGGGAATACTGTTAAAACTGACAGTATCCAAGCTTCTCAGAATTTCGACTTTCGCCAAAACGGTGATGTCACTGGTAGAAATAATATTGTTATTAATAGAGATCTTTGGTTCAAATTCAAAGCTTGCGGTCATATGATCAAGCGGAATCGGCTCGGTATTTACACGCTCCTTCTCTGCAAGAATAGCGCGAGGCCCCGTAATAGTAATTACAGCGGGGATAAGTGTGACCTTTCCCGTAGCATAGCCTTCCTGTCCTCCAGTAAAATGAGGATGCACTTTTACCTTTTTTGAAATGATACGGTCAAGATGAACAATCACCCTTGCTTGCTCGACACCAACCACCTGAACACCATAAGGCGCAGTCACATCGGTCGCTTTAACGATAATGTTCAACGGCTCATCTTCTGAATATTGTTGCTCCCTCACCGGGATATTTATCCTAAAATCATGAGGGCTCAAACTGGCCAAACGCTTCTCACTTGTCCGCACTTTGATCCTGACACTTTGTGACTCGTTCGACATTATCAGGTCTCCCGGCAATTCAAAGTTCACGGGAATTTCGCCCAGAAGCATCTGCTCTATCCCGATCTTGTTTTTAACGCTTATCCAAACCAGCAGCGCGAATACAAGCGAGATCAGTTTACGCAGAAAATCTTTTCTGAAATAGTGTGGTAATGTAAATTCTTTATTAGCCATTGATTATTCCTCCGGCAATGATGTTCTGGTAAATCCGAATGCAGCACGCTCATCATTCTCAGCCATTGTGCCGAAAATGCTTTTAAATGAACCTTCCTGACCCGAAAGGACCAATGTAGACAAATAACGAAGAAGTTTATCTGATGGAATTTTTCGTTTCAATCGTCCACGGCAGGCGATACTTATTGATCCAGTCTCTTCAGAAACGACCAGGGCCACGGCATCTGTTTCTTCTGTTATACCGATTGCAGCACGGTGTCGTGTTCCAAGAGTTCTAATCAGCGTTTGGTCCTGAGAGAGAGGCAGAATTGCGTGCCCGGCACTTATCGTGTCTTTCTTAATTATAATAGCCCCGTCGTGGAGCGGAGAGTTATGGAAAAATATTGATTCGATCAAAAGGCTGTTCAGTTTAGCATTCAAACTCACTGAACTGTTGATAATAGAATCCATTTTGATCTGGCGCTCAAAAACAATAAGTGCACCGGTTTTCGTCTTCGCCATATTTTCGACCGCGATAACAACCTCGTTCAACGTCTCTTTTTTCTTCTCTTTACGATCTGAAGTGAACGAAGTAGTGCTTCCCAACTGGGCAAATGCGCGCCTTAGTTCAGGCTGAAAAATAACGATAAGCATTATCGCGACCATGCTCCACAAGGTGTCCAGCAGCCAGCTCAGAACCTCGAACTCAGCCCAATCGGAGATGATGGTCATACATATCATAGCCGTAACAATTCCGGCAAGAATATGAGATCCTCTCGATCCGCGAAGGAAATATAGAAGCGTGTAAATTATATAAAAAAGGATAGCCACTTCGACAAACGGGTTAAAAATGCCCCAGATGTCTTGCAGGAGCTGCAGAATATCAATCATCTTATTTTCCTTCGGGTTTATTTATTTTGTTGCCGTTTTTGCATACGGATACAAGGGTCGCCACCTGGCTCATCTCTTCAACATCGTGAACCCTAATCATTTCGATTCCGTTCATTACCAGCCATGCTGTAACCCCGGCCGTTCCCCAAACTCTTTTTTGCGGGTCGCTTTCATTAAGCGTCTGACCAATAAACGACTTGCGTGAATGTCCCACAAGAATTGGACAGTTTAGAGTTCTAAAATCATTAACTCGGTGCAGTATCTCAATATTCTGCTCAAGTTTTTTTGAAAAACCAATACCGGGATCAACTGCGATCTGATTAGGCTTAACACCGACAGCAACGGCCTGATCTATTGCCGTCTGCAGAAAATCAGTGATATCATCCACCACATTATCATATTTGAGGTTTTCCTCACTCTGCATTGTATCGGGATTACCGCGCATATGCATCAACACTAATCCTGCTCCAGTTTGCGCCGCGACGTCTGCAATTTCTTTACAGAACTGTAGCCCGCTGATATCGTTAATAATGTCGGCTCCGGCTTCTACGGCCTTTTCCGCCACTTCAGCTTTACGAGTATCGATGCTTATGATACACTCCGGCTCAAGGTTTCTCAACTTTTCAATAACCGGAACAACACGGAAAATTTCTTCTTGACAGGTCAGTTCTTCTGCTCCCGGTCGGGTTGACTCTCCACCAATATCAATTATATCTGCACCTTTACGAAGCATCTCCACTGCATGACCCACTGCGGTATCTGAATCGTAAAAATTTCCGCCATCGCTAAATGAGTCAGGCGTAACGTTGAGAATGCCCATAATTAATGAACGTGTTCCAAACTCTATTTCTCTATTTTTAGTTTTCAGGATCATGAATTGCTCACATAGTATGTTTGTAGTGGAACCCCTGACAGTTTTCAAGGATAATGAGACAATTTAAAAGTAAATCGTGTGAGCGGGAAATCAAACAATAAACCTGCTTATATCACGGGGAAATGCTACGGTTTTCATCACTCTGTTTTTCTCGTTTGGCTTTTGCCTTGATATACCATTCTTTATGCCCATAGAATTTCACAGGGCAAGAATCACAAATACTGCAGCGAAATAAAAAAGGAGTGCCGTATAAGGGCACTCCTTTATAAAAAAACTTCTTTACCCGATGTAATAAAAATCACAACGGGCAAGTGTTTTAAGTCTTACTCTTCTTCAGAATCCGCAGCAGGTGCTGTTTCTTCAGTCACAGGAGCTGAAGTTTCTGTAACTTCTGTTGCTGTAGTTTCAACAACGTCACCTTCCACAACTTCTTCTTCAGCAGTTTCTTCATCTGCCATTTTACCGACTTTTGCAACGCCGGTAATGCGGTCACCATCTTTCATGTTCATAATGCGAACACCTTTTGATGCACGACCGATTGTACGAACTTCATCAGTACTGAATCGAACCATTTGTCCTTTTTCAGTAGAAAGCATCAGCTCATCACCTGCGGTGACCTGGATCGCAGCAATTACGTCTTCGCCTTCGCGAAGTTTCATGCTTGTCACACCTTTAGCTCCACGGTTTGTACGACGGTACGTATTAACGTAACTACGTTTCCCCATACCTCCGCTACTGATAACAAGGATTTCAGGTCCGTTAGCCAATGCTTCTTCATCTGCATCGTCACCAAGGTCTTCAAGATGCTCAATCACTTCCATTCCAACGATAGAGTCGCCAGCAATTTTGAATCGAAGACCAGTTACACCACGAGCCGTACGACCCATTGGACGAACTTTTTCCTCTTCAAAACGACAAGCCATTCCTTTCGCAGTCGAAAGAACGATCTCGTTATCACCTTGAGTGATTGATGCTCCGATCAGATCGTCATCTTCTTCAATCTTCAGTGCACGGATTCCTGCTTTACGTAGGTTCTTAAATGCTGTAAGAGCAGTTTTCTTAACATAACCAGTTCGTGTAGCCATGAACAGGAATGCATTTTCGTTATCAAGATCTTCGCGTTTAAGCGTGATCATAGCCTGGATCTTTTCACCCGGATCAACTTTAATCATATTAACGATAGCTTTACCGTTCGATGTACGAGAACCTTCCGGTACTTCATATACGTTCAACCAGTGCATAAATCCTTTATCAGTGATAAAGAAGATCAGGTCATGGCTGTGTGCATTAAACAGGTGCTCAACAAAATCGGCATCTTTCGTTGCCATACCAATAACACCTTTACCACCGCGACGCTGTGTGCGGTATGTATCAGCAGGAACACGTTTAATATAACCAGTACTGGAAACAGTAATAACACATGAATGTTTCGGAATAAGGTCAGCGATATTAATATCACCTTCACCTGCTGTAATGATCGTACGGCGCGGGTCACCAAATTTCTCAGAAACTTCAAGAAGCTCTTCTTTGATAACAGCAACACGCATGTCGCGGCTCGCAAGAAGTTCTTTTAAGTAAGCAATTACTTTCAACAATTCATCGTATTCAGCCTGAATGTCTTCCATTGCAAGACCGGTAAGCTGATGCAGACGCATCTCAAGGATCGCAGCAGTCTGCTTTTTAGAAAGCTCAAAGCGCTCTTTAAGAGCATTCGCGGCATCTTCTTTTGTGCGGGAGTTACGGATAATTGAAACAACTTCATCAATGTTATCAACAGCAATCAATAAACCTTCAAGGATATGAGCGCGAGCTTCAGCCTTATCAAGTTCAAATTTAGTACGTCGCACAACCACGTCGTGGCGGTGATCAATATATGCCTGAAGAACCTGAGCAAGATTTAAAATACGAGGTCTGTTGTTATCAACCACCAGCATTGTACATCCGAAAGAAGAAGAAAGAGATGTGTGTGCGTAAAGCTGGTTAAGAACGATTTCGCCAATAGCTCCACGTTTGATCTCCACAACAATACGGATACCAACACGGTTACTACTTTCATCGCGAAGTGCTGAGATTCCTGTGATCTTTTTATCATTCACAAGATCAGCGATCTTCTTAACAAGGTTTTCCTTATTAATCGCGTAAGGAATTTCCGTTACAATAATCTGTTCTTTCCCGTTGTTGTCCTGAACTTCAGCTTTAGCACGAAGACGAAGAATACCACGTCCTGTTTCGTAAAAGCGTTTGATCTCGTTCATTCCACAAAGAGTTGCCCCTGTTGGGAAGTCAGGACCAGGAAGATGAACCATCAAGTCAGCAACAGTAGCCGTAGGATTCTCAAGCAGATGAACAGTCGCATCAATAACTTCAGTAAGGTTATGTGGCGGGATATTAGTCGCCATACCAACACCGATACCGGTAGTACCATTTACAAGCAGGTTGGGGAAGCGGGCTGGAAGAACTGTAGGTTCCATTGTCGTCTCATCAAACGTCGGCATCATGTCTACAGTTTTCTTCTCGATATCAGTCAGAAGAGTTTCAGTAATACGCTCCAAACGACACTCGGTATAACGATAAGCGGCCGCAGGGTCACCATCAATACTACCAAAGTTACCCTGTCCGTCGACAAGTGGCGTACGCATCGCAAAATCCTGCGCCATACGAACCATCGTGTCATACACAGACGAGTCACCATGTGGATGGTAGTTACCGATTACTTCACCAACTACTTTGGCACATTTCGTATACGAATGAGACTTAGTCAGTCCCAGCTGGCGCATTGCGTAAAGGATTCGGCGGTTACCCGGTTTCAGTCCATCACGTACGTCTGGAATAGCACGACCTACATTCACACTCAATGAATACTGAAGATATGCAGTATGCATGATATCTTCGATATTGATCGGAATGTCGTTGAATACTGGAGTTTCCATGTTGTTTTCTTCACTCATGGTTAAACTTCACTCCCCTGTTTTAAAAGGTTAAAAAGAGCCTGATTGGCCCCTATGATAATTTCACTCAAATAACCTATCGTACTAACCAATCTTCACAAGCTGTAATTTTCTCAACACCCCTCTATTTTGCCTTTAAATGCCCCAAATTTTAATTTTATTGATTTTTAGTTTTTAACATAGAGTCAATAGCTATGCCAAATTTAAACAGAAACGGCATTTTAAGAAGACTTCCTGCAGGAATGACATTTTAAGTTCTAGTTTTATGCCAAATATAAACATTGCGTTTTCATCATAGTGGTATATTTGTTTGTTTATAATTTAATAAAGAATACAGAGGTACATATGAAGTTTTTTAATATTGTTATTTTAAGTCTGATCTGCAGAGTCTGCGTGGCGGAAACTAATTCAGTAATAGCTTCAGTAAACGGTGAGCCGATCACCGTTTTCGAAGTTGTCACAGAAACAGGCGGAATAGAACAGCGAATGGCACAACAGCTAACGGGCAACAAACTGGCGACAGAAGTAGAAACGCTAAGAAATAAAGCACTTACCTCTATCATCAACCGCAAGCTTATTTTTGGAGAATATAAAGCCCGCCCATTTGAGATCCCGACTCAACTGATCGAAAACACGCTTGATCAGATGGCAGAATCATTTGGCGGAGGAAGCCGCAAAAAGCTTGAGAAAGCAGCGGTAAAATTCGGTACGAGCATGGAAGAGCTGAAGGAACAAGCAGCGGAAAGAGTTGCGGTTGAGCTTTTAGTCAATGAATTCTGTCGCCGTAAAATCTCGATAACGCCAAAACAGACATACGAATACTACAAAGAAAACATCCTGGATTTTACCGAGCCGGCAATGACAGACCTCAACATGATCCACATCAAAAAAAACGGACGCTATAAAAACAGGTTTGATGAGATCCTTAACAGTTGCAGAAACACCATTGCGGATGGAAATCCTGAAAG
>JAUVCU010000288.1 GCA_030590715.1 Lentisphaeria bacterium | reverse complement strand
CTTAAGCGAATAATCAGTATCACAGTAAGTACATCTCAAATTACATCCGGCAAG
Source organism: Lentisphaeria bacterium (assembly GCA_030590715.1). Classification (GTDB taxonomy): domain Bacteria; phylum Verrucomicrobiota; class Lentisphaeria; order Victivallales; family JAUVCU01; genus JAUVCU01. The sequence continues at coordinate 3,278 of JAUVCU010000288.1, read as the reverse complement.
GCGGATAAAATAACAAAGTCGACCGGCATGAGTAGACTCACCCTGCACACTTCCGAACATCTCATTTATCAATAATGTTTCTTTCATTTTTTATATTCCTGAAAAACCGCTAAACAGCGGGATCAATAATTAAACAATTCAACCCAACAATTGCCGGATCTCGTCTGGTAGACAATAAAACATTGCACCAAAATAACAGCATTTGTATTGTTAGCAAGTATGATTTAAAGAGTGACATACTGAGAAAAATGCGCGCCCCACTCGACACAACGAGAGCAGCGCTTTAAGAACCGAACCAATAACCACTGCCAAAAGAGATAAAGTTACATATTCCAAAGATGAGTCGTATTAACCGGCAAACCGAGAAGCTTAAGATAATAAAAAAGCTGCGATTTATGCGAACTTAAATGAACCACATTCTGAAGTAATCTCTGCCCGAGTATCATTGGGGTAGGATCCCACGGGGCGGGCGCTTCTTGAGTATTCAGCTCCTCCTCCGAACAACGAGCCAGCATCTCAAGCGCCAGAAGCTTATCTGCACCAACAAGTTCTCTTGCACGATCAATGCTTTCTACCGCAGGCATCTTCTCCGCTTGCGGCAGCATTTCTTCAGGGGCTAGATCTTCAAACGAAACTCCATCGGGCAGTCCCCAGTCATCCGTTAGAAAGCCTTTAAATCCAGACCCGCACGCCATCGACAAATGAAAAAGCAATTGTCCCATAGCCATCCAGTTATCACCTTGATCCGGTTTCCATTCAAGCATTTCATCGGTAACCATATCAAGAAGCTTAAAAGTAGCCCCATACGACGACTCTATCTCCGATTTCAACAACTCAGTCCAATTCATAGTCCATTTCCTGTTTTAGGTTGATCGCGAACTCAGTAAATTCTAACAAAAAACAGGACAAAAAAAAGGGTTAATTCAAAATGCTTGAATTAACCCTCTAAATAGTGAGAATAAGAAAACTAACAGCGTTCGTGGAATGTACGATTAATCACATCCTGCTGTTGCTCTTTTGTCAGTCTTACAAAATTCACGGCATACCCGGAAACCCTGATTGTAAGCTGTGGATACTTTTCAGGCTGCTCCATAGCATCCATAAGCAGTTCTTTATCAAAGACATTAATATTGATATGCTGTCCTTGATCATGAAAATACCCGTCAAGAATCCCGGCCAGGTTTCGAATGCGTTCGGAATTATCTTTTCCAAGCGCGTTCGGAATTATTGAAAACGTATAAGAAATCCCATCTTCAGCGTGCTCAAACGGAAGCTTTGCTACCGAAGCCATCGACGCGATAGCACCGTGTGAATCGCGCCCATGCATCGGATTTGCTCCAGGAGCAAAAGGATCACCCAATTTTCGCCCGTCAGGAGTACTTCCCGTCTTCTTCCCGTAAACAACATTAGAAGTAATCGTCAAAATAGACATTGTCGGCTTTGCATTGCGGTATGTTTTGACTTTGCGCAGCTTGTTCATAAACATTTCGACAACTTTGCAGGCAATATCATCAACACGGTCATCATTATTTCCATATTTCGGATAATCACCTTCGATCTCATAATCGACCGCCAGGCCGTCGTCATTCCGAATTACTTTAACTTTAGCGTGCTTCATCGCAGAAAAAGAATCGGCAACAACTGAAAGCCCCGCAATACCACCCGCCATAGTTCTCACCACGTCACGGTCATGAAGAGCCAGCTGAACTTTTTCATACGCATATTTGTCGTGCATATAGTGAATCATATTCAGAGCGTTAATATACGTTTTTCCTAACCAGCCCATCATTTGATCAAACAAAACCATAACCTGATCGTAATCCAGATAATCAGAGGTAACAGGAGCAAAAGAAGGAGCGACCTGCACACCAGTTTTTTCGTCTTTCCCTCCATTAATTGCGTAAAGAAGAGTTTTCGCAAGATTGCAACGCGCACCGAAAAACTGCATCTGCTTACCTATCTGCATAGGAGAAACACAACACGCTATTCCGTAATCGTCTCCGTAATCAGGACGCATCAAGTCGTCATTTTCATATTGGATCGCACTTGTTTTAATAGAGGTCTTTGCGCAGTAAGCTTTAAAGTTATCCGGAAGTTGCTCTGACCAAAGAACAGTCATATTAGGTTCCGGAGCAGGACCTAAATTCACCAAAGTGTGAATAAAACGCATTGTCGTCTTCGTTACCAATGGTCGACCATCAACTCCCATTCCGCCAAGAGATTCAGTCACCCAAATCGGATCGCCCGAGAAAAGCTCATCATAAGCTGGTGTTCTCAGAAAACGAACCAGTCGCAGCTTCATAACAAAATGATCGATAAACTCCTGAGCTTCACTTTCGGTAACCACACCATTTTTAATATCGCGCTGAATGTAAATGTCAAGGAACGTAGAAACACGACCAAGAGACATAGCTGCACCATTCTGCTCCTTAAGCGCCGCAAGGTAGCCGAAATACGTCCACTGAATAGCCTCTTTTGCATTCACCGCAGGAGCACTGATATCAAATCCATACCCATCTGCCATTTTCTTCAATTCATAAAGAGATTTGATCTGTTCGGAAATTTCTTCGCGCAAGCGAATAACATCTTCAGAAAAGGAATCGTAATCCAGAGAATCTTTTTGCTCTTTCTTATCTTCGATCAAACGATCTACACCATAAAGAGCAACACGTCGGTAATCACCAATAATACGGCCACGCCCGTAAGCATCCGGCAAACCGGTGATAACTCCAGAACTGCGAACCTTACGCATTGATTCAGTATACACATCAAAAACACCGTCATTGTGGGTTTTTCGATATTTCGAGAAAACCTCTTTAACACTCGGTTCAAGTTCGTAACCGTACGCCTGCAAGCCGACCTCAACCATACGCAATCCACCATTCGGGAAAATCGCGCGTTTCAGAGGCTCATCCGTTTGAAGGCCAACAATCGTCTCCAAGTCTTTATCTATATAACCAGGACCATGAGATGAAACCGTTGAAGGAGTTTTACCATCTACACCATATATTCCTTTCTCTAGCTCTTCGTCAAACATAGGACGAAGCTGCTTCCAAAGTGCCAGCGTTGTTTCTGCCGGTTCTACAAGAAAGCTGTCATCCCCCTCGTAAGGAGCATAGTTATTCTGAATAAAACCGCGAACATCGACAGTTTTCTGCCAACCTCCAGGAGTGAATCCTTGCCAGGGTTTTGTCATTATTATTGATTCCTTAAAAATTGTAAAAACGTACGTTTAATGAATAAACAAGTTTAATAGTCTTTGATTGATATTGCCGATA
>JAUVCU010000340.1 GCA_030590715.1 Lentisphaeria bacterium | reverse complement strand
GTATAGGTTTTAAGGTTATGATGTTTCTCTTTGGAAATAAAAAAAAGGTGACTCGGAAATTTCCGGTCACCTTTAAGTCTTAAATCAGAAAGCTTATCTTCTATTCACCGTTCTACCGAAAACGTTACCGCCGAAAGGCTCGATGTAGTTTTCGGGCTGTGCTGTCAGTCTTGCACTGTAACTGAACGAAAGATCACTTTTCTTCTTCCCATCATCTTCATCCGTTTCATGTTCAATCTGGAAAATCAGGTCCCAGCAGTGAAGGTTTTGAACGATGTCCAGCGAGTTGCGTGTGAAGTATCCCTGTTCGAAATCGTAGCGAGAAGAGACTTGTCCGTACGTTTTATTGTAGATAGGGAAGTCAAGTGATGCGAATAGCGAGTGTGAATCTTCTGTTCTGTAACCGTAGTCAGAGGTCGGGATAGCGTGATTAAGCGTTGTTCCCATTGACTGATTGTTGAAGTATTCGTATTCGTCTGTGTATGTGTACGAAGCTGTTGCTCTCCATTGGTCATTGAAGCTGTACTTAACAGAAGGAGAGAAGTATTTAAGTCCGCTGTCTTTTCCCCCAGGATTAACCAGAGCTTTTGTTGTGAATCTAAGTCTTTCTGACGGCGTGAAATTAACAATTGTTCCAATGGCGTGAAGGTTGTTGAAGTTTTCTTCCGGATTGAAGTCGTAATCAATATAGTTTTCAACGCTCAGCCAGTTTTTGATCGACTGTGAACCGTAGTTGCCAGCTCTTGTCTGAAGACGGTTTTTCAATCCGACGCGAACAAAATGCTGCTCGTCAAGTCGGTCAATGCTGTCGAAGAAATATAGATTGTCTCGGTCTTCACTTGGACGTGATGTGTAGTTGTAATTTACGTAAGGAACGAAAACGTGACGCATTCCGTCAAGATTCCAGAATGGGCTCTTAACATCCTGCCACGATTTGTAGAATTTTGCATTGAACTCTATTCCGGCTTCTCCGATAAATCGAAGTTTCGATCCGCCTTTTTTGTCATAGTTTACGACGTTGTTTGTCCCTTTAATTTTCTCGCCTCTATCAGAAGTATCAACTTCGAACATAGTTTCAAGATTATCTTTGGTGATGTCGGCTTTAGAGGAATCAGAGTAAGCTGTAACGCGAACACCGGCCCGAGGAATTATGTTGAGGAATCCAGCTTTCATTGGAGCGTAAAGCATGTTAAGAGAGTCGAAGCGCGATGAGCTGTAGTCGGCAGGGTCAACACCATTGTCTTCTGTTCTAGCTGTGTCGTATTTGCGCCATTTCATCTCCATGTCGGCAAAACTGCTCGTGCTTTCAAAATAGATATTTGAATCAAGCGGCTGACGGTAGAAGTCAAGGCTCAGTTCTGGCAGGCGTTCTACAACAGAGTAAAAGTCGTTAAGTCGCGGTCTCACCATGATATTTGCCGAAGCATTATCGAACTGGTAGTCAAGTTCCGCAAATGATGCCGGTTGCGGATTCTCATCGTCAAGACCCTTAAAGAAGTCTTCCATGAATTTGATGTCGCTGATTTTGTTAATACTTGTTCTGAAATCAAGACGGGGATTGATATGCTTCCAGTGGTTCAGCATAAAAATATTTCTATCTTTAGGAAGTTCAAAACGCAGGGGGGCATATGTTCTTTTTGCTGCCGCTTCATCTGTTTCGTATTTCGGTAGTGATTCGTTTCTGTCCTTGTCTTTAGTCAGGTCGTAGGCAAGAAATTCCGTATAAGAATCTTTACCAAGATATTCGTTTGTAACACCTTTTCCGAATCCGCGGTCAGAGAAATAGTCAAGCATAAAACGCGGGTGGTATGGAGTTCCAGGGATTTTGAACTTTTTTGACAGCATAGCATAGCTACCCCATTTGTTGTTGCTTCCGTACTTGAAGCCGACAGTAGGGAATTCGTCAACAGGCATGATGGTGAAGTATGGGAGCCACATTACCGTCAGTGGACCGGCGTGGATCTTAACATCGTCAAGTGCAATATAGAACTCAGTCGGATTACCGAACACGTCAGAAGAGTCTGTATCTGCCTGAGTTGTTCCTTCTTCCGGTGTCATTGTAAGTGTTTTCGCAGAGATCGAGTAGTGCTCGTGCCCATCCTGCAGGTATTCACATGATGAAAGCTTTACGTTCGCCGCATCGATTACACCCGATGGCATTTTTGTAGCGTGGTCACCTTTGATATAAAAATCAGATGCTTTTGTTACGAATTCATCGAACTCAAAAAAGCCAGTCGTCAGGTTACCAACTACGCTGCTTCCGTCTCCTTCAAACGTGTTAGCGGTGATCTCAACTTTTGTCAGATGTTCACCTGTTGGTGTCGGCGTGGTTCCGATCCTTTCTACTAGAATATCCAGTCTGTCAGTGATTCGTTCCAGTTGGCGGGTTGTAACATTTATTTCCGTTTTAACTCTCTGCTTTACAGAAACCGATCCCGTCGCTTCGAAATCCTTCGTGTTCATGTTAACAACGACTTTGTCCGCTGTTATTTTATAGTCTTTAAAGTAGATAACGGCATCACCTTTGGCGATGATATTTGAACCTACATATTTTACAGAATTGGCGTTGGCGTCGATTTCATCGCTGAACACTCCGGCACCCGCAACGTGTGTCGCGACTAAGAGAAGTGATGAAGTGATCATTTTCAGATATGAGTTAATCATTTTCAATGTATGTGAACCTTTTATCTAGTTTTATATTTTATATATATTCAGCAA
>JAUVCU010000104.1 GCA_030590715.1 Lentisphaeria bacterium | reverse complement strand
TCTGCAGTTGCCTGAGCAACGTCAAGCATAATGTCGATGATTGCAAGCGATGCGCCGTCTTCAGCAAGTCTTTCACAGATTGCTTTACCAATTCCACGAGCTCCACCAGTAACGATTGCTACTTTTCCTGCTAGTTTTCCTTCACAAGCCATAAGAATATCCTCTAAGTCTTTTATAAAGTTTATATATTAATTAAAATTATTATTCTTGAATGAATTTTTCGATCGATTCTACGCTGTTCGCGTTGAAAAGTTTAAGTGACCTATCTGTTCGTTTTGCCAGTCCTGTAAGTACTTTTCCCGGTCCAAACTCAACAATTGTATCAACCCCTTGCGCTACCATTTCGCGAACGCATTCTTCCCAGCGAACACTTCCAGCTACTTGGTTGACAAGGTTTTCTTTAATTTCGCTAACTTCATTAACTGCTTTACCTGTGAAATTCTGCATTGCAGTGATCTCTGGTGAAACAATTTCTGTTTCTGCAAGAACTTCTGCAAAGCCTTTTCCTGCATCAGCCATAAGGCGTGAGTGGAAAGCTCCAGCAACAGTAAGAGGAATAACTCTCTTTAGTCCGCGTTCTTTTAGTTCATCAACAGCAGTTGTTACTTTGTCTTTATCTCCACTGATCACAATTTGACCAGGGCAGTTGTAGTTAGCAACATCAATATCGCACTGTTCGCAAACTTCTTTGATTATATCAAGGTCGCCACCAAGAACGCTAGCCATTCCGCCATTAGTTTCTTTGCAGGCAATGTCCATTAGCTCACCACGTTTTGCAACAAGCTTTAGTCCGTCGGTGAAACTGTATGCACCAGAAGCACAAAGGGCCGCGAATTCACCAAGGCTCAATCCTCCATTCGCAACTTGTTTCACTGCTGGAAATTTTTCCTGGAATGCCGCAAGGCATGCAACGCTCATTGTATATATAGCAGGCTGACAGTATTTGCTTTCTGTAAGTTTCTCAGCAGGTCCATTAAAGCACACATCGCTTACAGACCAACCAAGTACTTCATCTGCCTGTTTGAAAATTTCTGCCGCAGCTTCACTGTTATCGAAAAGGTCTTTACCCATGCCTACGCTTTGGGCCCCTTGTCCTGAAAAGACAAAACCAATTTTCATAATTTTCGCTCTTTTTTTGTTGGTTTAAATGTGTTTTTAAAATCGGCTTAACAATATCGGAGTATTAAGCAAAAGCAAATCCGCTCTTTATTTTCATAGTTTTATTATGTGAAAGCGCCTAGTTCTAAATCATTAGAAATCAGTTTTCATGTATTCTTTGAATGGTGAAATCTGCCGTTAAATATTATGTGGAATACTTATCTCTTTATTTGTAGTAATAAACTATTTGAAATAACTACACATATGCACTGCTTCTTGATTGAATTAAGATAAAAAGCTCTTACATAATTACATAAAATTTATGTAATTGATTATTTGTATGTATTTAGGAGAATTATTTTGAAGTTATATGTGTTGTTATTTGTATCGTTTTTTGCTGCGTTCGGTTTGAATTTGAATGTATATGCAGAGCAGGAAAAAGAGTTCGTCAAGCTCGTGACCATGCCTAAATTGTCAGATACTGAAGCCCGTGAGTTATTTGATGCGATTAAGAATGAATTGGGTGCGAAGCTTTATAAAAGAAAAAAGGTACATAGCGATAATCTTTCGGATCTTCCGGAGAGGTTAAAGAATGTTGACACATATATCAAACAAACTGGTTCTCGGAAGAAGGTCATACGATTTGGCGTGATTAAGTACGTTACGCGTCCATCGGTCATGTGGGTCGAATCTGTGATTCTGGATAGTGATAAAGTCAGTTATAATGATGACTGCGAAGATATCTTAAAAGTCATCAATGAAGAAACAATTGCCGACCTTGCAATCATGGGAGAACTGAAAGAAAAGCGTCGTTCGGTTTTAATAACTCTCCCTAAGCTTGATGATGTTCAGAAAAATGACTTCTTGAAATCTCTTAAAATAGAAGTTGCTATGCTTGGTTACAAAGAACAGGATGAACACATCGCTGTTGTAGAAAGCATGCCGAATGGTATTACTGACGTCTCAAATATGGTCTTGGCTTATGACGATAAGATTCGCTCCGTCAAGTTTGGTGTTGTCAGCTTTTTATCACTTCCCTCTAAACTATGGTTGGAAGGACTTGAAGAAGATGCCGATTCTAATTTGTTTTATAATTCGGACCTAACAGCTATTACCCAAATTATTAATGATAAGATTCTGCCTGGTGTGTCTGCTAAATCTTTTTCTGTGAAAAATCTTAGCAAACAGCAGATTCAGTTAAGTTATGCTTCAAGTGAAGAGGCTATATCGAGCCTTAAGGCGCAGGGGATGAGTGCGTATTATGTTAATGATACAATTCCTAAAGAGTTTTCTTTTAGCGAACTGCCGGTAATCTTAGAAATGCCGTCTCCAAAAGAGGAACAGACAGGTTTGGTTGGCGGCGGTGGTGCCAGCGGGCTGCGTAATGAAAGTTCTCTGACATCTGCGACTAACATGAACACAAAAACTGTGACGTCTCAGTTGAACAAGCTGCTTGTTGTTTATCACCCGAAGTATGAAGCGCAATTTACAAATGTTGCGAAGACGGTAAACGATTTTATCGATAAAGCGGCGCGTCAGGTACTTATAGAAGGTATGGTTCTTGAGATCAGCGAAACTGGGCTTAAAGAATTAGGCGTGGAATGGGAACTCAGTCATGGAGATAACTTCATTGCTGTTACCGATGGTATATCCGATGCTACAAGTACGGATACCTCACTTGCAATCAATATTAATAAGAATTTTCATAAATTGAATCTGGCTAAAGACTGGGGGTTAAAGCTGAAGGCTTTGATTCAGTCAAATAAAGCAGAAATTTTGTCCCGACCGAGCGTTCTGACACTGGATAACAGACAGGCTACAATCCGAGTGGGGGAAGACGAACCAATTGCCCAGACAACAACGGTAGATAATGGATATTCTACTTCATTCAGCTATCTTCCGACAGGGATCCTTCTTAATGTACGCCCGCGAATCAGTGCTGATGGCGATATCATAAGTATGGCGATCGATACGACTGTTTCTCAAAAAGGGGAAGAGGTGCAGGTTACAGACCCGACGGACAGTTCAAAAGTTTTGGCTCAGGCACCGCGTATTTCGACACGACGTGTTCAAACGTACGCGACAATTGCCAATAACACTCCTTTTATTATAGGTGGACTTATTTCGCGTGATAAAAAGGGGCGTTCTTCCAGGATCCCTTTCTTGAGTGACCTCCCGTTTGTCGGAGGCGCATTTGATTCTGAAGCTGACGAAGCTTCCAGACGTGAGGTTATTATTGTTTTGACTCCTTATGTGCTGCCGAAGCAGGAAGTGGACAGAACGACTCCAAAGGACGATGAACTTTTTGATACTATCGGTAATGAGCTTTTCAGATCGAGTTACCGCATCAAAAAAAGTGACTTGATGGATCTTTCTTTTCTCAAGGATAATTCGCGGGTAAAAGAGCTGCAGACAATTGCTCAGAAGCTTGCAGACTACGGATCACCTCTGGCAAAAGAGTCTCCGTACAGCTCGTTTGTAAATGGACATTTCCCCGGAGAACAGGTGATTATTCAGAGCATGATTTATGAACTGGTAAAGAAAAAGGGAATTCACAATCAAATTGGACTCGACCAGTTGAAGTTTTTCAAAGGACATCCTACCCGCGGGTATGAGGTATCCAGTCTGAGTCCTGAATTGGAAAAGATCGAGCACATCACTCCGCAGGAGGATCTGACCTGGTGGGAAAAGAGCATGACTTTCATGCGACTGAAAGATAAAAGGTATGTTAGAGACAGGTTTGAAGACAGCAATCTTTCGCTGGCAATGACGTTCTCGGTTAATCACGATTCGATAGATATGAAAACAATTTTTAAGGAACCTGTTCCAAAACTTGAGATTTTGAATTGTGTGGACCATGAAGAATGGGAAAAGAAACTTAATGAGTTGAATAAGGAGGTTTTTGCCGGGCAGACGAGGAACACTATCCTTATTAAAAATAATGAAGATCTTATTCGCCTGAAAGTGGCACTTGTCATGAAAGAGATCGTTGCGAAAAACGGCGGTGTTGAAGCTCTTGAGTTGACGCGATTCGATGTCGGTAAACAGCTGCTTCTTCCGGATCTTAAAAAAGACCAGAATCATTTTATCGATGCAGAAGTCGCCCGGTATTTTGTTGAGTCAAATTATTACTATCCGAATTTAGTCGATGCCGTCGAGTCATCGCTTAGTCGTTTGATTAGTTCACTGCAGAAGCTGTTCCTTAATACGGACTATAAAGAGCACGGGTTGACTCGTGATCAGCTTAAAAATATCGGCTTGGCGGCACCTCTCGATATTTATCTTCAGGCAAATAGACCTGCTTTAGAAGCCGATTATGTGATTTTACCTCCGAGCATCGACGGACTGCTTGATGACCGCATCTGGAGCAATGCTGATCCGATCAATGGTTTTGTGGATGCAGATAATAGAAAAATAGATGAATTAACAGAAGCTAAAGTGGCTTATGACGACTGGAATCTGTATCTTGCGGTCTCATGTAAAGAGCCATTGATGGATAAACTCGCTGTTAATTCCGGTGGCATAAATCAAAAGATTTTTTCTGGAGACAAATTTTCGTTGTACATTGATGCTAATCGTGATCAATCAAAATTGTCATGGTTCGAATTTAATCCTTTGACGGGAGTAGAGTGTTTTTACAGTGAAGCCGGGAAAATAGATAGCACCAAGGTTTGCGACGTAAATACAAAAATTACGGTTACGGGAGATCGTTGGGATATTGAAGCTGCTATACCGTGGTCATCCCTTGATTTTGATGCGCCAAATCGTGAGACTAAGATGGGCGTTCTATTTTATCGTAGTAGAAAAAATGGGGAACAAAATCTCCAGTTTCCATTGCTGAATGGTTCAAATCATAGAGTTAAGTTCTATGGAGATCTTCAGTTTGAATAGCTTGTTCGGTTTTATTATTTTGAACAGCATAGATCAACAGAAAAAGCGGATTAGAAATCCGCACTCCAAATTTTTTCGCATAAAGAATATATGGAGTGCGTGGTGGCTTCGCCACATATTTATCCGACTTCGTCGGGGGCTGCTTTTCGATTTATAAAGAGAGAAACACTGCATAATCAAATGATGTTTCAAACTAACCTCAAATGCTCTGCGGCATATTCAGGCGTAACTACATTGACGCTCATTCTTGAACATTTTTCAAAACCGCCAGGTGTAACCATTGCCGGAATTATCTGAATGTGCCAGTGAGAAAATGGCGTTGAAGATAAATGGTAGGGCGGGTTTTGAAAAATTAAGTTGAAATCGGGGTTTGATAAAGCTGTATAGAGTTTTGCCAGCGTTTTTTGCAGGCTGTCAGAAAGCGAATCTAACTCCGCCGAAGTTATGTCGCTGAAAATTGAACTGTGACGTTTTGGAAGAATGGCCAGCTCATATGGAACTGATGAAGCGTAAGGAGTAATCGAAATAAAATGCTCATTTTCGTAGACGACTCTTTCTCTTGCCTTTGTTTCGTGTTCTACAATGGTGCAGAAAACACATCGGCCATTAGAGTCAAAGTATCGTGTGGCTTCATCAAGTAAAAAACGGACAAAATTAGGGACAACCCGCATCGAAACAAGTTGCGAGTGTGGATGTTGCTGCGATGCCCCTGATTGCTTACCATGGTTTTTGAATATTGTCGTCATGAGGTTATTTGGATTTGACTGTACTGCTATAAAACGATTTAAATACATTTGAAGAACGGTCTGTACTTCTTTTGCGTTCATGGTCGCAAACATCTTGTTGTGTTCTGTGCTTTCAATTATGAGCTCGTGTGATCCACAGCCGACGAACTTACGATATATGCCGTCAGATTCAAATTCGGTCGGGACGATCGGGCAACTTGGATGATCTGCAAAAATCTTGAATTTGTTCTCGATTGCAAACACGGAAAGATTTTCTGTTTCAGATTCTATTGAGT
>JAUVCU010000115.1 GCA_030590715.1 Lentisphaeria bacterium | reverse complement strand
AATCTAACGAGCTTACACAATTGTTATCGTTTATATAAAAAAACACTTTAGAACTTTTATGAAAAAAAAGTGGAAAATAGCAACAACTCAAATCTTTGTGTCGTGAAACACGACACAAAGATTTGGAGAGGAGAGAAAGTTCAGGATAAGCAGGTAACTGGTATAGTTAATAGCACTGTGTCTCTGTTAGTCTTAATAAAAATAAAAGTTAAAACCTAACAGGTTGAATCTCATGGAAGATAAAAAATGCTGGGAAATAACAAGCATAAACGAATGCAGTCCAAGCATTTTAGCTTTAAATAACGGGCTGTTAAAATATTTAGAAGACCCCGTTAATCCAGGCGGAGAAGCTATATCAGCTCTGAAATATATCAGGGAAAACCTGGGTGTTCTTATCATGCCGCCATGTTCAGAGGAAACCATAAGTGAGATCAGTAAACTGATAAATTCATTGTCACTAATTATAATTGTTGACCACGATACGGCCAGATTGAGAGTGTGGGAGCAAAATGTTACGATAAAAGGAAATGTACCTGTTTCAAAGATTCTACTGACTGGTAAGCTGGCTGCAGATACACAGAACCTCGTGAAAGAGATGGATAAATCCTCTATACAGTTTTATCTGCGGATGTTTAATTTTTACTTCCCGAACGTTTCCGCCGTATTGAGCCGGACTTCGCAGGCTATATGACTTCTATAATGCAAAGCCTAAATCATGATATTTCGAGAAAGGAGAAGTTCCACGGTAAAAAATCGTGGCGGCAGGCAATGAATGCGGTATTGAATGTGAAAAAACCAAAGCTCGAAAAACTGTCTTCAAAGTGCCCATTTGTGATTGTTGGAGCGGGGCCTTCTCTCGATCTGAATATCAACGTTTTAAAGAAAAATAAGGATAAGGTCATCATTTTTGCCTGCGAGCGGTCGATACCAACGTTTAAACACCATGACCTTAAGCCCGATTACGTGACCTGCGTAGAGAATCTCCACGAGGTTAATAATTACATTGAAGAGTATTATGAGTTCTTGAAAGATGTTCCACTTATAGCCCCTTTTTCAGTCACTCATCTGCTGGCTAAAAAGTATCTTGGACCTGTTATTTTTACTAACAATACCAGCGATAGTGCGTGGTTGGAGCCGGTTAATTCATTTACGACAAAAGGAGGTGCTTGTGTTACTCATTATGGATTTTACGTTGCAGAAGCACTGAACGCTTCGGAAATACTATTGATTGGTTCTGATTTGGCTTTTAAAGACGGGAAAACTCATTCCAGGTATATCGATGGTGATTGTTCTCCGACGGACTCGATCAAAGTGAAAGGTTTTTACGGAGATGAGGTTGAGACAAGCTCAACCTTTAAAAGCTATATAGATATTTTTTCGGCAATGATACGGGAAACGAAATGCAGAGTTATCAATGCGACGGAGGGCGGAGCATTCATCCCAGGAGCAATGCATAAAAGCTTATCGGAAGCCGTTTCTGGTTTACCCTCTATCGTTAAAAACAAGCTCTATGAAAAGGTCGATGATGAACAAATTGCAAGTTTCTACTCAAAACTGATAAATCAGGTCGAAGAATCAGTTACTAAGATTTTCAACGCAAAAAGAAATATTGGAAAAATAGAGAAAAGAAAACCCGTTCATTTTTTCGGATTTCTTAAAAAGAATATTCAGGTTTTGTTGAACCAGTGTATCAACACAAAAGTTTTATTACAGTACAATGAGATCCGAACAAACTATACCCCGCGCCGATTTGTTAAATACAGTGAAGCTGTAGAAGCACTGGCTAATGAGTATTTAAGAGCTTGTGAATTTATACTTGCGTTAAATAACGAGTATACGAGTGATGATAGAGCGGGCTACTTGATTGTATCAAGCGATATGCAATCAAGAGCCTGGTTAAAAGAAAAGTACCCGAATATTAAGTTTCTGGAAACCGATGACGATTCTTCTCTTAGTGATATTCTGAATGTTATCTCTAGAGGAAAAATAAAAAGGCTGATCGTATTTAACGGTAAAATCAAACCGGACGCATGGTTGATTCCCGGTATTGAGTGTATAGACATTAAAGATCCTCAAAAAGCTTCGAGAAACTTCCAATTGGAAAACTATTCACTCGCGGTAAAAAATGATGAAGTTCTTGCGTTAATAGCCTCTAATTGCGGAAACACATCCGTATCCTGTATCGACTCCTACTTCGAAGATTAAACGTTTTTTTGAATAACTCATTCACGGGAGCAAAGAACCGTGCTTTTCATACCTCTCCTATCCACTGTAAAAACAGTGCAATTCTCTGAAACACAGCAGTTTAACCTTGTTTTTATGATTATCTGCAAAAAACGCCTAAATAGAACTTGTAGATTATAAAAGAAAAATTAGATTATGCCTCCTTTTATATAAAAGGTGATGTAGTTAATAAAACTGTATCATAAAATAAACAAAATCGTTTAAAAACCAAACACAGATAACTTCGATGACATAGATTCATTTGTAAAGTTGTCACAAAAAGAACGGAGAAAATTATGGCTCAAGTAAGAATCCAGGACCTTCTAGCTGCAGGTTGTCATTTCGGTCACCAAACTAAACGTTGGAATCCTAAAATGAAAGATTACGTTTTCGGAGCGAAAAACGGAATCTCAATCATCGACCTGACAAAAACTATGCACCAAATTGCTGCTGCATGTAATTTCCTATCTAAAGTTGTTTCTTCGGGTGGAGATGTTCTTTTTGTGGGAACTAAGCGTCAAGCTCAAGAGATCATGAAAGATGCTGCAGATAAAACAAACATGCACTACGTTTCTGAGCGTTGGTTGGGTGGAACTCTGACTAACAACAAAACGATCCGTCAGAGCATCAAGAAAATGACTGACATCGATAAGACACTAGATGCTGATTCTGCTAGCGGACTTAAAAAGAAAGAAATTGCTAAGCTTAACCGTACTGGCGACCGTCTTCACCGAAACCTTGATGGTATCAAAAACATGAAGAAAATGCCTCAGGTTCTTGTTATCGTTGACGTTTGTAACGACCACATTGCTGTTCAAGAAGCTATCAAACTTGGAATCCCTACTGTTGCTATCTGTGATACTAACTGTGACCCGGAGCCAATTACATTCCCAGTTGCTGCGAATGATGATGCTGTTAAATCTATCAAAGTTATCATGGACCTTTTCACAGAGTCTGTAAGCACTGCTAATGAAATCTACCAAAAGCGTGTAGTTGAAGAAAAAGCTGCTAAAGAAGCTAAAAGAGCTGAAGAGAAAGCTGCTAAAGACGCTGCTCGTGAAGCTAAGAAAGCACAACAAGCTGAAAATCCTGCTGCAAAAAAGCCTGCTGCAAAAAAGCCAGTTGCTAAGAAGCCAGCTGCAAAAAAGCCAGCTGCTAAGAAACCAGCTGCAAAAAAGACTGCTGAATAAGCACTGAGCTTTTGTTTCAAAAAGGCCTGCGGAGATAATCCAGCAGGCCGCATTTATTTTAAAAAAATACTTTTCTTTAAGGAGATACTAAAATGGCTGCAATTACAGCACTAATGGTAAAAGAACTGCGCGCGAGTACTGGTGCAGGAATGATGGAATGTAAAAAAGCTCTAGTTGCCGCTGACGGTGACCAACAGCTTGCTATCGACGAGCTACGTAAAGCTGGTGTTAAAAAAGCAGCTAAAAAAGCTGACCGCGAAACTAACGAAGGTCGTATCGTTTCTGTTTCTACAGGAAACACTGGTGCAATGGTTGAACTTCTTTGTGAAACTGACTTCGTTTCTGGTTCTGATAAATATAAAGAGTCAGCACAGGCTCTTGTTCAACGTGCTTTCGATGGAGCTGGTAACGGCGATATCTGTGAAGCTCTTAACGCTTCAGAACTTGAAAACCTGAACGCACTTACACTTATCGTTAGCGAAAAAGCTAACCTTAACCGTGCTGCCCGCTGGGAAAGCGCTGGACAAGTTGCTTCATATATTCACGGTAATGGTCGTATTGGTGTTATGGTTGATGTTGAAGGTGAAGTTTCAGAAGATATCCTTTCTGACCTTTGCATGCACATCGCCGCTTTCAACCCACAATATACTTCTCCTTCTGAAGTTGATGCTGACTTCGTTGCTAAAGAGCTTGAGATTGCTAAAGCTCAGCTTGGTGACAAACCTGCTAACATCATGGAAAACATCCTTAAGGGTAAAGAGGCTAAGCTTTATAAAGACGTTTGTCTTACAAACCAGCCTTGGATCAAAGACGATAAGTCTAGCTTCGCGAAAGTTGCTCCAAAAGCAACTATCAAGCGCTTCGCTCGTTGGGAGCTTGGAGGAAAGTAATTTCTTCTTCGCTTAGCGATCTGATATAAAAAGCAAAGGCCTTATGGTCTTTGCTTTTTTTTTGTACTTTTCGAACTAAAGTGCCTCTATGAAAAAACCATTCCAACATCTGTATGTTCACGTTCCTTTCTGCGCGACCAAGTGTTCATACTGTGCTTTCTACTCAGCTATTGGCTCTGGAGAATTTGTCGTACCTTATTTGGATAAGATCAAAAACGATTTCGAAAAATATTCATCCCAGGCTGGTGTGCTGAAAAGCGTATATCTTGGCGGTGGAACTCCTACTCTCTTAGAAGCTGATCAGCTCGAAACTCTTTTCCTGAGTATTTACGCAAATTTTAAGCTTTCCAAAAATGCTGAGATTTCAATAGAATGTAATCCTGAGACGCTGACCGATGCAAAAGCAAAAGTGATAGGCAAATACGCAAACCGCGTTAGTATGGGTGTTCAAACGTTCAACAATGAGCACCGGAAGATAATTGGGCGAGATGGCGATGTGAATGCAGTCTACGCAGCGCGTAAAATGCTTGCTAAATACAATATTGAAAATGTCAGTTGTGATCTGATCTACGCAATCCCAACGCAAACAATTGAAGATCTAAATTCTGATATTGCTAAAATTTTAGATCTAGATGTGAAACACATCTCTGCTTATTCTCTAACAGTGGAAGAAGGAACTCGCCTAATGGCTTCGGTGATGAATGAGGCTTCCGATGACATAAGTTTTGATATGTGGGAAAACCTTGAGAAACAGTTGGCGCAAAAAGGTTTCTCTCGTTACGAGGTCTCTAATTATGCTCAGAAAGGTTTTGAGTGTGTTCACAACAGCTCAATCTGGAATGGAGATTCGTATCTCGGATGCGGACCATCTGCAGTTTCTTTCGACGGTATAGACCGTTGGGAACAGTCGGCGAATATTAAAAACTGGATCGAAGGTGCAGATCCTAAGATTGACTCGATAGAGCCAGAGCATCGGGCGCGTGAAGTTTTCATTATGGGATTAAGAACGGCAAAAGGTTGGAACATCAATCATTTCAAAAGCCAGACTGGCTATGACTGCAGAGAATGGCTGGCTGATGCGGAATACTTTATTGAAGAGGATCTGCTTATCGTTTCGGATAGTGTTATAAAGTGTTCGACAGAAGGACTGGCTTTTTGGAACTCAATCGCTGAAGTTTTTATTTAGAGACCCACCCCACTACTTAATTTTAAACAAGCTAAAGCTTGAACTCCGACAACACTTTTGCCGAGTCGCAGAAGTATTCAGCACCTGTAGAATGTACCATAGAGCGCATGTAGAACAGTGGGATGACCCGCAACCAGAATCGTATTGTCGTGTGAGTTCAAGCTTCAGCTTGCTTAGGCTTAAGAGGTTAACTGCTCCAGACTTTGTATCACCATCTGCTGTTCCACGTTCGTTAAGCCTTCGAAGATTGGTAAAGAGAGCATTTGCTCATAACACTTCTCTGCTTTAGGGCACAACCCGGGTGCTGTATCCAAATT
>JAUVCU010000106.1 GCA_030590715.1 Lentisphaeria bacterium | reverse complement strand
AGGGAGTACGTCACTTCCGGCAGTAAAACTTTGATAAAAGGTTCCGGGTTTGCTTCCTCGGTTACCCTAGCTCGAGTGGCTTCGTCTCAAGAGGCTGTATTGCGGCCTCTTGATGTGGGCTTCCGGTATGTACTCGAACCTGGGTTCATATCAAAATAGTTGGTTTCTAAAGCTCTTTTGAAATGAAGTTACCAAGCTTTTTCAGCAGAAGAGAATGAGCCGCTGCTGATTCAGTATAAGAATCACTTGTCAAACGGGCCGATTCATTAAATGAACCGTGATTTTTAATATTGTTTTTTGAGTCGAAAATGAACCAGCGTGCCGCAAGAACAACTTTGTTCGCAGATGCATTTTTTTCGAAATTGATTATCTCAATCTTCAGTTTTTGAGTCGGCTCTACATATCTGCTGCTTGTTGTAACAATTGTTTGTTTAAGTTGAGAACGAAGGTGCTCTATCAGGTATTTACGCACTTCCACATCAAATGAGTCAGCCCAGCGGTTTAGTTCAGAGAATGAAACCTCATTGGCTGACTGTCGGATAATAATGTTTTTGCTTTCCAGATATTCCGGGAAGTCTATATCCTGAAGTAAAAGAATGTTATCTGACTCTGCTGGCTGTATTCCTGTGCTCAGTTCAGGAGAAGTCAGCGTATAGTGGTTTATTTTATTTGATACACAACCGCTTATTAAAAGTGCTGTAATTGTCAATCCAAGTAGTTTTTTCATATCTGTATTCTCCTATTATTTATTCGTTGTCTCTTTTACCGTGTAGAATCGATTCCGGGTGCCTTTCCAGGTATGCGGTCAAAGCTTCGATAGATTTAGCGGCGCGAGCAAACTTATCTAAAGTCGTAAGGACTCCATTATACAGTGGCGAGTTCGGGTCGATAAGTTTTTTGTACTGAGCCACCGTCGCTTCCACTTCCTGTATTGCTGTAGAGGCATTTGTGCTTAGCTTATGTAGCTCTGGACCGTTTGACTTAACTTCTTTGTCCAGTGAAGCGGTCAGATTGTCAACCCCACCTAGTGTTTTGTTGATTGTGGTTGTCAGCTGGTCCGCTTTATTGTTTAGATTGTTTATCAGTGTTTTTGCTGCATTCAGTGTATCGCTCGTTTCGCTACCTAGTTTTGTAACCTGCTCGTCGCTGTTCTTAAGCAGCCTCTCCAGATTAGCGAGAGATTGATTTAGATTGATCATCGACTCTCCCAGCTCTTTTGAGTTTACTTTTTTGTCTATTCCTTCAAGTGAGCTAACCAGGCTGGTGAAAAGAGTTTTAATCGGCAGGTCTTTTATTGACTCCTGAAGTAGTGCAAGATCAGAAGGTACTGTTGGTATTTCAACTTCTTCTCCGTTATGCCCGTGCAGGTATTTGCTCCGGTCTTTTACAAAATCCAGCTTGATCATAAGCTTACCTGTCACAAAGCTTTCGGTTACCAGTTGCGCACAAAGTCCTCTTCTCAAAAAGATGTCAGTCCTGTCTTCTTTGAAAATAGTTATTTCTTCTGATGGAGTCCCTAAAGCTTTGGATTCAAGCTCTATTATCACCGGTACAGAAGGTCTTAGCTTTTCATCGAGTACAATTCGTATGTCTTTTACCTCACCGATTTTAACTCCATGGTAAACCACAGGAGCTCCGGGGCCAAGGCCGCTCATATCGCCTTCAAAATACAATACAAACTCATTCTTTTCCCTCAGAAGGTCGCTTGCCCCGAGGGCTAGTATCATCATTATGGCAATGATGATGGATGTAATGACAAATACTCCAACCAATACGTTATTTTTTTTATTACTCACAGTTTGTTTCCTTTTCTTCTTGTGCTCTCGTTAAAAATTGCCTCACATTTGGAATGTCACAGCTTCTCAGCAGGTGATTCGGATTCCCATCGGCCAGCATTGTTTTGCTGTCTGCATCCAGGAACACAGAATTGGTACCGATATCGAAAATACTGGCCAGTTCGTGGGTGACTATCACAATAGTTGTCCCAAGGCTTTGGCTCAACTCTATTATAAGGTCATCAAGCCTTTTTGCGCTGACAGGATCCAGCCCGGCGGACGGCTCATCAAAAAACAGAATTTCAGGATCCAGGGCCATCGCTCTGGCAAGGCCGGCTCGTTTCTGCATTCCGCCACTTATTTGTGAAGGATAGAAGTTTTCAAAGCCTTTCAGGCCGACCAGTGCCAGCTTGAATGATACTATATCTTTTATCGTTTTAGCGGAATAGTCGGTGTATGTTTTAAGTGGAAGAGCAACATTTTCGGCCAGTGTCATTGATGACCAGAGAGCACCACTCTGATATAAAACGCCCCAACTGTTTCTAATTTGTTCCTGAATTGCTAATGGCGAATTCCAGAAACTTTTATTGTTGAAAAGTATTTCGCCATTTTTCGGTTTATTGAGGCCGATCAGGTGGCGGAGCAGAGTACTCTTACCGCAGCCGCTGCCGCCCATAATTATAAATACATCACCGCGCTTTATCTGGAAATTGAGGTCTTTCTGAATAAGAAAGTCTCCATAAGCCATGGTGAGGTCTTTTACTTCAATATGTATGTCGCTTGTCATTATTATATTCCCAGTACATCACAGATAATAGTTACTATCGCAGTCGATACAATGATCCATATTATTCCCGTGACTACAGCAGATGTTGTGGCTTTACCTACAGCTGCGGAGCTTCGCCCGCATTGAAGTCCGCGAAGGCATCCCGCACCGGAAACCAGTATCCCGAAAATAAAACTCATAAATATGCCAATTAAGAAGTCCTGCATTCTAATTGCGTCAATACTTTGCTGGTAGTACTGCAGAGGGCTTATGTCGAGCATAAATACTCCTACAAACATCCCGCCAAGAACACCCATAATATCTGCATAGATACAGAGCATAGGCATTATAATAACCAGAGCGAATACGCGTGGGAGAACCAGAAATTCAATTGGAGAAAGGCCCATGGTTTCCAGGGCATCGATCTCTTCATTTACCTGCATTGTTCCGAGCTGGGCCGCATATGCGGCACCTGTTCGTCCCGCCATAACGATAGCAGCCATTATGGCTCCAAGCTGGCGGACCATTCCAATTCCCACAAGATCGGCAACAAATATCTGCGCGCCAAATAAGCGCAGTTGTATTGCACCGACAAATGCCAGGATAAGTCCCACAAGGAATGTAATAAGAGTGATTATCGAGAATGCGCCGGGACCACACTCTTTCATGAAGCAGACTAAGTCCGCCCACATGAATTGTGTCTTTTTAATTGGAAAGTGCAGAGTCGCTTTTGTACAGGCCCCAAGAAATTCGAGTGTATCGAGAAGGTCGTCGAGTATTGTAATCGTTGACCGCCCCATTCGTTCAAAGAAAGTGTCTCCACCATTTTTTTTATTTGCTCCTTCACGCTCTGGAACGGCTTCAGCAAGTCTCAGAAGTCTTTGGGCTCCCAAAGGAATATTTATAAGCTTTACTTTTATATCAGTTTCTTCACAGCGACTTCGAAGAGTAAATAGAAAGCAGACAAGAGCGTTACCCCATTCCCGTATCAAACCTCCATCAACCGTCAGCTCTTTTGTAGCGGCGTTGACAACGTTAGCAATTGATGAGTATTCGTTGTCGCTTATGCTGAGCCATTGACCTGTCAGGTTGACATTTATATTGTTACCATTTTTTTCAGCAACTATTAAATCACTATTAATTTTCAATCGTTTAAACCATGTTTTGAGTGTTTATTAGTCTAGTGCATTCAGGGCTATGAAGTGATAACTTTGCCTTAATTATGATTACAGGTGTTATTTTAACATGCCATCGACTCTTTACTATGGGGAGGGGAGGTGCAAAAAAACGGCGTACCTTTTTCTCGGTACGCCGGGTAAGAGCTATTTTGCTTCTTTTAAACTGAAGAACTTATCGCACGCATGTCTGTAGCGGGCAAAAATGGTTTTATCGTCTTTTTTAGGAACAGGTCCTATTGTTTTCCATTCAGCCTGAAGCTCCTTGATTCGTTCAAATGAAGACTGGCGGCTTTTCGTTGTTTCATCAATGCTGAAGTTATTCTCTATAGAGAACTTAAGCTCATCAGCAAGGGAAAGAACATCAACCTGATCCTCTTCTGTTTCTTCTATTTCAACGCCGGCAACCTTTTCCAGTTCTACGCATATTTGCTTTTTGCGTTGGAGATTCTTTAGACGGTTCGAGTCCATTTGTTCATAGAACTCTCCTCTTTCGGCAAAGAAGCTATCGCAAATAGATGAAAACTTTTTCCACATCTCTTGATCGGATTCTTTAGGACACGGACCGATCGATTTCCACTCTTTTTGAATCTCTTTGATCTGTTCAGAGCCTTCCTTCCAGTTTTTTGATTTTTGAGAGATAATTCCCTCTAGCTTTTCTATTAACGCCTCTTTTTTGACTTTGTTGTCTGCTCGCTCCGCATCTGAATTTGCATAGAATTCTTTGCGTTTGTCATAGAACTGCTTTATTGGAGCATTGAATCTTTTTCTAATTTCTTTGTCGTCTTCTTTCGGGACTGGTCCGATCTTATTCCATTCATTGTTCAAATCGGCAACTTTGCTTGATAGTGAGCGGAAGTTGATGTCTTCATTAAGGTTCCCTAGAAGCTGTTCCACTTTTTCACAAAGCTGAATTTTAGCCTTCAGATTTTCAGGTCTCTCAGAGTCGAACTTCTCAAAGAATGAATTTATGTATCCGTTAAATTCCGTCCACAACTCCTCTTCTTTTTTGCGTTGAGCCGGTCCTGTATTTTTCCAGTTAGTTCGTAGTTCTTTAGCTAGAGTTGATCCTTCAGCCCAGTTCATGTCGACTATTTGTTTTGCCAGTTCGCAAAATTGAGCCTTTGTTTCCCCGTTTGCTTCATAGATCTTGTTTCTTTCGTCAAAGTTTACTTTGCGTCGGTCAAAGAAAATGTTACATGCTGCTCTGAACCTGTTGAAAATCTCTTTGTCCTTATCTTTCGGAACATGACCAATAGTATTCCATTCTTTCTGAATCTCTTTGATCGCATCTGCTGTTTTTTTCCAGTCTGTTGACTCTTTTAGCGCTTCAACTTTTTCACAAAGAGCTGCTTTTTTCTCAAGATTTGCTTCGCGTTCTTTGTCCAGTTCAGCAAACTGTACCTTACATTTTGCAAAGACCTGGTCACATGCTGAGTTGAATCGGTTCCAGATCTCATCTGCTTTCTCGCGCGGTGCCGATCCAGCCTTTTTCCAGTCTGTTCTTAATTTCTTAATAGCCTTAACTGCTTCATGGCTGTCCTGACCTTCTTTATTCAGAGCTTCAGCCTGCTCGGCTAAATCCTGAAGTTTCGTGAAGTTTTCCCAGCGTCCAAGATCTTCTGTTTCCATCAGGGTTTTCAGTTTAAAGAAAAACTCATCTGCTGATTTCTTGAACGATTTTTCCATCTCTTTCTTTTCTGAAAAAATAGACTTTCCTGCTTCTTTCCATTCTTGCTGGAGCTCTTTTACTCTTTTTGATGAGCCTTTCAGGTCTTCAGCAGTAGATAGGTTCAGCATCTCTTCGCACATAGCTTTCAGCTCAGAAGATTCCTTTTCTGCCTGTTCTTTTTGAAGTTGTTCGTGCTCTTTCTTTTTATTGTCTAAAGTTTCAATTTTAGAGTTAAATTGCTTGGTGAATTCAGAAATATCATCAGCTTGTTTGGCAAACTCTTTCCATTCTTGCTGTAGCTTGTTTAGTTCCGCAAAAGCTTTATCGAGGTTTTCTACCTTTGTCAGTTCCTGCGCTTTTTCACATAAAACCATAGCTTCGGTTTCAATTGCCTTTTTGGCTTCTCTGGCTTTGACTAACTTCTCGTTTTCTGCTTTTACATTTTCGCAGATTTTGAAAAACTCTTTGTCAAGAAGCTCAGCTTTATCAGCCGGGATCTCAGTTATGCTGTTCCATTCATAATTGAGCTCTTTTAGGCATTTCGAGAAATCTGCATCCGGTGATTCTAGAAGTGACTTCGCTTCGAG
>JAUVCU010000197.1 GCA_030590715.1 Lentisphaeria bacterium | reverse complement strand
GCATCCATGAATACCGGTGCTGCAAGCTTTGCCGCCTGTTCTGCTGACTGGTTCATTTTTGCTTCAAATGCATCCACCAGTTTTCCGCCACCAAATTTCCTGACGGTGTTCGCCACTTTTTCCAATTGTTCCGGCATTGGTATTTTCAAGTTCGAATTGCTGTAACCGCCAGGTTGTGAAGTCTTGCTCACCGCATTTGCCGTACCGACCGACAGCGCTTCTTTAAGGCCGGAAATTAACTGTTCGGAGGACAAGGCCGAATCTCCTTTTTGTACCTGACTCAAAATTGAGTTCAAGTCCAAGGTCTCGCAGCCTGATAGAGTAAGAATCGAAGTCGCCAAAACCGAACATTTGACTGTGTTGAGAATCAACTTTCCGCGTTTCTTCGTCATTTTACACCTTCCTTATTTTTAGTGAACATTATTATATTTTCATAAAAATATTGTGTTACTGCAAATTTTACTCGATTGTAACCATAACATCTAGGCTGCTTATATTGTTAGTCCGAAAGAGCGTTGACCACCTTTGTAATGGCAGATGTTAGTTTTGTGAGCTCTTCTGTGGTGATAATGTATGGCGGCATTATATAGACTAGTTTGCCAAACGGCCTTACCCAAACTCCTTCTTCCACAAACATTTTTTGAATTTCAGCCATGTTAACTGCATCTTTTAGTTCGATCACACCAATTGCTCCCAATACTCTTACATCTTCCACATTGGTGAAAACTTTGCAGATTCCCAGTTCTTCTGCAAGCTGCGTGCTGATTTCAGCTACTTTTATGTGCCATGGAGAGTTAATCAGAAGTTTAGTGCTGGCCAGCGCAATCGCACATGCCAGAGGGTTACCCATAAAAGTTGGGCCATGCATAAATACGCCAGGCTTTCCTTTAGAGATTGTTGTCGCGACTTCTGTTGTTGTTAGAGTGGCCGCAAAACTCATATATCCACCTGTTATAGCTTTTCCCAGGCACAATATATCCGGAGTAACACCGGCTTGTTCACAAGCAAAGAGCGAACCTGTCCGCCCAAAACCAGTTGCTATTTCATCAAATATAAGAAGTACGTCGTTTTCATTGCAGAGTTGCCTGGCTCTTCTCAAGTATTCCGGCGCGTAGAAGCGCATGCCTCCGGCTCCCTGAACGAGTGGTTCAAGTATGACTGCGCATATATTGTCGCTTTTATGCTCTATTATTTCTTTAAAACTTTCAATATCTTTTTCGTCCCATTCTGAGTCGAATCGGCAATTTGGAGCATCTGCAAAGTAATTTTCTGGTAGAACTCCAGAGAAGATCTCGTGCATACCGTTTACCGGATCGCAGACGGACATTGCGTTGAAAGTGTCTCCGTGGTATCCCGAGCGGATAGTCAGAAATTTGTTCTTACCCTTTTTTCCGCGTGAGAACTGATACTGCATTGCCATTTTCATGGCGACTTCAACTGCAACTGATCCCGAGTCACTGAAAAAAACCTTTTGGAGCTCTTTGGGTGTTATATCAACAAGTAGTGATGCCAGTTCGACTGCGGGCTCGTGAGTCAGTCCTCCGAACATGACATGTGACATTTTATCTATCTGTTCTTTTGCCGCTTTATTTATAACCGGGTGATTGTATCCGTGTATGGTGCTCCACCAGGAAGACATTCCGTCAATCAGTTCTCTGCCGTCACTAAGCTTTATTATTGCACCCTGTGCTGATTCAACTTCGAAGCACGGTAACGGGTCGATCATTGAGGTGTACGGGTGCCAGATATGTTCCCTGTCAAATTCTATCTTTTCTTCTTGTGAAATATTCATTCTGTATCCTGTTTTCGGAAATCTTATATCTCTTACATGAAATTACAATTCTCTAAACGAGTATGGTTGAACTATTGATTTTACTTCGTTATGAATATATTAGACCATACAATATTAATTATGTAACTAATGTTAAAACTATGCTTATCACAATCCTTATTCTATACGTTCTGGCCAACTGTTTCGAATATTTCTTGGAAATTCTCAATTATAATCATCTGAAAAAGTATGGAGAAACTGTTCCGGAGGTGTTTGAAGGTGAAATTGATCAAGAACAGCTGGCCAAAACGAGCCGCTATACTGTCCATAAAATGAAGTTCTCCATCTTTTCTTCACTTTTTAACAATGTATTAACACTTCTGTTTATTTTCGGCGGCATTTTAAGTTTCTATAATAATTGGGTCGGTAGTTTAGAATATTCGTTTATATCTTCCGGTATTGTATTTTTTATTGTGCTGACTGTTGCCAAAATTATAATTGACTCCCCGTTTTCTATCTACAGTACATTCTGCATTGAAAAGAAATTCGGGTTCAATACAATGACTTCCGCGTTATGGGTTAAGGATTTGTTTAAATCAGTTGTGATCTCTTCAATTATACTTTCAATCCTGGTAGGCGCATCACTTTGGATTTGTAACTCTATCGAAAATTGGTGGCTGCCTGTATGGGGATTCTTTCTGGTTTTCAGTCTTTTTATGCTTTACATATCTCCGTACGTCCTGGAGCCTCTTTTCAATAAGTTTACTCCGATTGAGGACAAAGACCTGGAAGAAGAGATCAAGTCTACGATTTCCAAAGCCGGAATCAAAGTGAGTGGTGTCTACCGTATGGATGCTTCTAAGCGCACGAAACATACTAATGCCTACTTTTCCGGTATCGGTAAAGTTAAGCGTATTGTGCTGTACGACACATTGCTGGAGCAATTAAATACGGAGGAGTTACTGGCTGTTCTTGCCCATGAAGCCGGGCATTGCAAGAAAAAACACATCATTAAAAATCTTTTCATTGTCGAGCTTTTATCTTTTATTGGTATTTATGTTTCGTTCTTAGTTTTAAAAAATGATCTCCTTGGTGATATTTTCAGAATTGAAAACACTTTGTTTTATACAAAACTTGTTCTGCTTAACTTTGTAATCGCAATTGTTTTGTTTCCACTTTCTCCACTTATGAACATCTTATCAAGAAAGTTCGAACGCGAAGCAGATCAGTTTGCTGTTGATATTGTCGGATCAGGAAAGCCTCTGGCCGATGCACTGGTGAAGTTATCAAAAGACAATTTGTCAAATATGCATCCGCATCCATTTTATGCCGCGGTTCATTATTCGCACCCGACTGCGGTTGAACGCATTGAGTATTTAAGCAAATCCACTGTTTGCCAATAGGTAGTACGTGGTATAGTATTCTTACTAACTAATAAATTATAAAGCAATTATTTCTAAATAAATGAAAAGGAAAGTTTATGAAAAAGTTCATCAAATTTGTATTAATTATTATCGTACTTGGAATTATCGGCCTTCTGGTCTTCCTGCCTGCAATTCTCAACAAATCAATTGAAGAGGGAGTTGCCTATTTCGGGCCTAAGTTTTTGCAGGTACCGGTTACTCTGGAAGAAGCTGATATATCTCCATACTCCGGTGGCGGTAGTCTGAAAGGAATGCTTATCGGTAACCCTGAAGGATTCAAAACAGATTCTTCATTTAAGCTTGGTGAAGTCACTATTTCTATTGATCTGGCTTCTCTTGCTACAGATACTATTATCATCGAAGAAATTCTTATTGATGCTCCGGAAATTACGTATGAGACTTCTATGAAAGGAACAAACATCGGGAAGATCCTTGATAACATCCAAGAACTTTCAAAAACGGAAGGTGAAGTTCCTGCAGAGAAAGAGCCGACTGAAGAAAAAGAGGAATCCGCAGAAGATAAAGGTCCGGCCAAAAAAGTTATCATCAATAACTTCATTTTTAGTAACGGTAAAGTTCGAATCAGCAACACATTGCTGGCAGGAAATTCTCTTTCTGTTGTTCTTCCGAAAATCCACATGAAAGATATTGGAAAAGAGTCGGGCGGAACTTCTATGGCTGATGCTGCCAAAGAGATCTTCGGTGAACTGAACAAATCAATTATGTCTGTCGCCGGCGTTGTGGATAAACCACTTGAAATGCTGAACGAAAGTGCAGACAAGCTTAAAGAAAAGTTGAAAGAATCTAATATCAATATTGATACTGATAAAATTAAAGAAAGTGCTACTGGACTTATCAAAGGTCTCGGCGGACTGTTTGGTGGCGACAAGGACAAGTAAGCCGAGTTTCTAGCAAAAAACATATTATTAAAAAAGAGCAGCCTTTTCTAAAGGAACAGGCTGCTCTTTTTTTGTATTTGAATGATTATAGCTTTTTTGCCGCTTGTTACGGTTCATAATTCTTGTCTTCCAGTTCCTGAAATACTCGTTCATGATCGTGCTCTCCATTATCAAATCTGGTTATAGTATCT
The DNA here is from genome assembly GCA_030590715.1 of Lentisphaeria bacterium. Taxonomy (GTDB): domain Bacteria; phylum Verrucomicrobiota; class Lentisphaeria; order Victivallales; family JAUVCU01; genus JAUVCU01. The sequence continues at coordinate 82 of JAUVCU010000197.1, read as the reverse complement.
GTCTCATATCTGTATTTATGTCCTTTGGGATAAGGTACATTTGTTCTTACCGGTTGTGATCTCCGGCGAAGTTCTGCTTTTT
>JAUVCU010000135.1 GCA_030590715.1 Lentisphaeria bacterium | reverse complement strand
CCATCAACTCCAATTCTCCATAAACCGGGCAACTCGATCCGCATCGACGCAGTTTTCCCAAAAGCCATTGACCTTAAAGCCTGATCCGACAATTACAGCATCTGCAAACTTTCGACACATATCAGCATTGGACAAGGATGCACCTGAACCGATAATCAAAGGGACTTTATACTCAAAACCAAGTTCGTCCCGGACCTGTTTCTCAAGAGAATCGATGACTGCTCTCGCCTGAGCAAGATCGCGCTCATCAACAGACTTACCGGTAGAGCTCCCGGTCAAAAGAATACCTTCGAGCTTCTGAAAAAGGATGTTATCCAACCACACGCCCAAATCTTTAGTTCCTTCGGGGAAAATAGTGTGTTTCTTCTGAAGATCGACGTAAACATCAGGCACCTTATCGCAGTGGCATTCGTTAGCAAATAATTCACGCTCAAGATAAAGACTTGCCAGGTTTCCTGCGTTCGGAGAGTTCCCTTCAGGTCGCTGTCCACAGAAAAGAGGGCTTTCCGCACGAATAAAATCAAATCCGTAACGAACGGCGATCTGCATGGCAAAATTATCGGCAAAAGCCAGTAACTGTATCCCCAGTTTCATTTCAGGATAATTGGAGCGTAAAACTTTTGCCAATCTTCCCATAACACCAAGGATCGCGACAGGAATAGAGTTTCTGACAAAATATGGCGCGGCAATATTTTCAAGCATCATACTACTGATACCATTTTCGTCATAGATCTTTGCTTCCTCCAGCATTCTTTCCTCAAGAAAATGATAAAAGGAAAGAGTCGATGTCTGATCTTCAACAACCTCAATAGTTCTCATATTATGAAAAACATTCAGATACTGAAACTTCTGTTTTTCAACTTCACTTATAAATGACCAGTCACTGCTAGTAGGCTCCGGAAGATTGTTATTACTTTTCCATTTTCTGGATGAAGCAACAATTGTGTCGACTGGAATATGCAGCATCCCGCAAACTGCTGGTGAACCTTCAATTGATGATGGGAAACTCATAATACTCCTCCTACAGGCTGTTCTTAAGCTGACGACTGTTAAAAATAAGTTATTTTAAAAAGATATAACTGAAGAAAGTAAAAAACCCTTCCAAAGTTAATTGAGAGGGTTTAAATACCAGATAAAAAGGAGAAACTACTCAGTTTCAGCCAGACGCGCTATAATGTCTTTATCTACGCCGAAAAGCTTGGCAATAAGAGCGACACGCATCCACATTCCATTTCGTTCCTGACGCCAGTAAACGATGCGCTTGTCATCGATATAATCCAACTCTACGTCGATCTCATCACGCTTAGGAAGCGGATGCATCAGACAGCAATGAGGTTTCATAAGGTCAAGATATTCTTTTTTGAATGTAAATGCATCAGAAGCTTTCACGTGTCCAGCTCCAGCTCCAAGGCCATCCCACTCGTCCTGAATACGCGTCATATATACGGCATCGACTTCTTCAAGTCCTTCCTTGATAGAATCAATTTTCTTGTACTTGATTCCGTTATCATCACAGAATTGAAGAATATCTTCTTCCATCTGATAAACTTCAGGTGCAGCAAAATAAAGCTCAACATCTTTATAGTTTTTCATCAGATAGCTTAGGCTTCGAACAGTTCGACCGCGTTTAAGGTCTCCAACCAGCATGATCTTTTTACCGTCAATCCCGCCCACTTCTTCCAGACTCTTTTCAAGAGTATAGATATCAAGAAGAGACTGAGTCGGATGTTGTTTTGTTCCAGATCCACCAGAAATAATAGGCAATGGAACTTTCTTACCGTTTACTAGTTCGCTTCGGTGAGATTTTGCAGCGATCCAGTATGCAAGTGCTCCGGCATCGGCATCGCTATGACGCATAATGATCATGTCCACATAAGAAAGGAATGTTCGAATAGAGTCGGCCAGAGTTTCACCTTTACTGATTGATGAGATTTTCGCGTCGCGAAGACTCATTCGGCGCATACCAAGAATCGACTGAGCCATATTGAAGCTCAGGAATGTTCTTGAACTCGGCTGAACGAAAAAGTTAAGTGCAGTCTTATCTGAAAGAAGTGTTGCCATAAAGTCAGCGCCATCCTTGCTCTTTCTCAGTTTACGACATGCGTCTGACAACTCACAAAGGTAATCCAGCTGCTCACGGTCAAACTGCTGAGCATACAAAACAGCCTGGCCTTTAATATGTGTTATTTTTTCTGACTCCGGCAGGGATAAAAATTCGGAAATTGAAATATCAATCATAATAGCTCCATCTTATATAATTTATTTATTTTTTTGCCCCCATATTTTAATGGTACAAATACCATTCTTCAACAAGCTATTGTGACTAGCTTTGAGTTAATAACGGCAAAAATAAATTTAAGATGGAGAAGAATATAGAATCTACTCGACAACAAGATCCAAAGAACCGTGGGCGACGCGTCCAGTCAACTTGGTCCCGGCAGCTAGATCCGCATCGAGAACAGATTTATTTGTCGATTTATCAGTAATAATCGCATAACCACGTTCAAGAACAGCCATTGGATTCAGGGCATTCAAACGCCCTTCAAGACTGTTGATTCTCGATTTCAAACGCTCCGAGTGGTATTCTACAGCATGAAGCATTGACTTTTCTGCAGATTCCAGTTTGGATTTAGTACTGTCGGCTTTGTGCTGAATCGAAACTTCCATCGAATGAGTCAGTTCATCCAGTCGTTGTTGTTTTTCGCGAAGCATGTGAGCCGGCTCACGAAATGCATAGCTTTTTGAAACCGCAGTAAAACGGCGGCTGTAGTTCATAAGCGTCATCTCAAGAGCATGTTTCATATGTTTATTCAGAAAATTCAGACGGTTTGTCAATTCATCCTGACAACCGACAACGAGTTCAGCTGCGGCAGAAGGAGTCGGAACCCTCAGGTCCGCGACAAAATCCGAAATAGTAAAATCGATTTCATGCCCGATCGCACTGATCACAGGAATATGGCTTGCTCCGATTGAACGAGCCAGAACCTCCTCATTAAACGGCCATAGATCTTCCATGCTTCCGCCACCTCGGGTCACCACGATTACATCCACATCGCCAATGTGATTAAAATAATCAACGCCTCGCGCGACCTGCAGTTCACTGCCTGCGCCCTGAACCGAAGCAGGGTAAATCTTTACATTGATATTCGGAAAGCGTCGCTCAATAACATTTAGGAAGTCGCGAATAGCTGCTCCGCCCGGAGATGTCACTACTCCGATTTTCCGTGGAAGCATCGGAATAGGCTTCTTAAGCTGCGGATCAAAAAGTCCTTCACGGTGAAGCCTGTTTTTCAATTCTTCAAAACGCTGCTGCAACGAGCCAAGACCGACCGGACGCATTTGAGAGATAGAAAACTGATATTCACCCCGTACTTCATAAACGGTAAGTCGTCCGTATACTTCAACTTCCATTCCCACATGAAGATTCATTTGCCGGGCCAAACCGGCGCCTCGAAAGTAAACTCCTTTAACCTGGCTTTTTTTATCCTTCAACGTCAGATAAACGTGCCCGGAACGATGAATATTCAACGTTCCGACCTCACCTCTGATCCACGTAGGGATAAGACTGTGCTCGATCAACTCGCGCACTGCGGCATTTATTTCAGATATGCTCCAAACTCTTTCTTCTGCCATCTTAATCTCCTAAAATAACAGTCCAAAGAAATCTGTCATAAGCTGAGTTAAAACACCTGCGGCGAAATAAAGATACTCAATGCTGAAAAATATGGCAAAGAAAAGAAAGAGAGTAATACCATTTACAAATTCAGAATTTCCTATTTTCAGTTTAGGGAAGAAATAAGAATATACGCCCCATCCGTCAAGCATGGGAACTGGCATCATATTTAGAAGAAACAGAAGCATATTCAGTATCGCGCCGATCTTAAGAAGTATGATAAAAGGAGCATCGGTACCGTCTTCAAACAAAGCAAGCGACAGACAGCATGCAATAAAAATGGCCAGATTCATCAACGGGCCGGCAAAAGAGATTAAGGCTCCACTATATTTTTTGTTAAAACGGGCCGGATTTACCGGTACTTTTCCCCAGGCCAATCCCATAACAGCCAGCATGATAAGGGAAAACTTACCCATCTGCTTTAATGGATTAAGAGTGAGATGTCCCTGATCTGCAGCGGTAGAGTCCCCCTGAGATAGAGCGACTCTGGCATGAGCATATTCATGACAGCAAATTGAAACGATTACGGCGAAAAGCCACATAACAGCAAACTGCTGTTCCTGAGGATTATCTGATAATAATCTGGTGATAAACATCGATTAACCTGATTTTATTGATTTTTATATAATGAATCACCAAGTTATCGCAACATTATCTATATTCAATAATGAACTTCCCAATACTGGTAAGCGGGGCATTCATAAGGATGAGATTCTTTGAGTGCGGCAATTGCCCGATCAATCAAGGCTTTATCACATACCATTTCAACTTTATACTCTGCGACAACTTCAACTTCATCTTGATTGCCGATAAAAGGATTGCTCCCTTCCAACGCCCGAAATTGTCCGTCACCAAGAGTCTGCCAGCTGCAGCAATCGTAATCACCTATTTTGCCAGCACCAGCAGCAAAGACTGCATTTTTCACTTGCTCCACATGAGTTTCAGGAACAAAAAATTCGAGTTTAAAACATTCAGCCAAAATTACACCTATTAGGAATGGGATCGCTGAGCTGCGACCAGACGTTGTACATTAGATACTAACTCTTCATGATCAAAAGGCTTTTTTAGAAAAATAGATGCGCCAAGTTCAAGTGAACGCTTCTCTTCCTTTCCGCCTCCATGGCCGGAAAAAACTATTACATCACAGTTTTTATTTTCTTTCACATTAATCTTTTCAAGGAAAGCGATTCCGTCAACAATAGGCATACGTAAATCGAGAATAACAATATTCGGAGTACAGCTGTTATAAAGTTCTATTCCGGCCTGGCCATTATGTGCTTCAACAACATCAAAATCAACTTCTTCGAGGAATTCAACAAGCATCATGCGGATAAGAGGTTCATCCTCTATAATAAGAGCACGTTTGTATGCCATGTTTATGCCTCACTATTATTTGTCGGATATAGGTAGAACCAGTTCAAAAACAGCACCGTATTCCAATCCCGGAATGCATCTCACTCTTCCCTTATGATTGCGTACTATACTGTATAGTATAGACAATCCCAATCCTGTACCCTCCCCCACTTCTTTCGTAGTGAAAAAAGGTTCGAATATTTTATTGCACAGATCGTCTTTGATTCCAGGCCCGCTGTCGGAGAAATATATGATTATATTTTTAGAATCATCACTTACTTTCGCTTCGATCAGAATACTTTTGTTGTCAGATTCACTTTCATCCAAAGCCTGAACTGAGTTCTCAAACAAATAAAGCAGCCCCTGGCGAAGCTGGGACTTGTCTGCAAAAATCATAGGCAAATCATCTGGAAGAATAAGACTCAGTTCTATTGAAAGAGATTG
>JAUVCU010000289.1 GCA_030590715.1 Lentisphaeria bacterium | reverse complement strand
AGTTCTTTTGGAACAACAGTGTACGCACAGCGAGTTCCTGTGAATCCAGCTGTTTTAGACATAGAACGCATTTCGATAGCACATTTTTTAGCACCCTCGATCTCGTAGATAGAGTGAGGAATGTTGTCTTCTGTGATAAATGCTTCGTATGCTGCATCAAAAATGATAAGAGCTTTGTTTTCTAGAGCGTAGTCAACCCACACTTTAAGCTCGTCTTTAGTAAGAACTTGTCCAGTCGGGTTGTTCGGGAAACAAAGGTAGATAAGGTCTACGTTTTCAGTTGGAAGAGCAGGCTTGAAGTTGTTGTCTGCTGTACCTTCAAGGTATACGTAGTTCTCGTAGCGTCCATCAACGAACTCACCAGAACGACCAGCCATCACGTTTGAGTCAACGTAAACCGGGTATACTGGATCTGGAACAGCAATTTTGATGTCTTGTGCGAAAATTTCCTGGATATTTGCGCTGTCTTCTTTAGCACCAGTAGAAACGAAGATCTCGTCGTCAGCAAGCTCAACACCGCGTGAAGCGAAGTCGTGTTTGTTGATAGCTTCGCGAAGGAAAGCGTATCCCTGCTCTGGTCCGTATCCTCTGAAAGTTGAAGCGTCAGCCATTTCATCAACAGCCCCGTGAAGTGATTTAACAACTTCTGGTGAAAGTGGTTTTGTAACGTCACCAATTCCAAGTTTGATCACTTTTGCTTCTGGATTTTCTGTCTGGTACGTACCAACGCGTTTCGCGATCTCAGAGAAAAGGTAGCTTCCCTGTAGACGCCCGTAGTTTTTGTTTGCTTTGATCATTTTTTACTTCCTACTTATTTTTTATATTGTAAAAATATTATTTTCGCAGTGTTCCATATTACTTGTGAAATTATAAAGAGAGTAGAACTCAGCACTCCAAAGCCTCGATACTCTCGGCGAGAACGTATTGTCGTTACTGTTCTTTTTGGAGTGCGGTGCTTGGCACCGCTTTATGTTTCCTACTGTCTACAGGAACTCATTCTTTAATCTGCGGCCAAAACCGCATTATAATCGGAGCATATTATAGTGGTGATGTTATGCATGGCAAATGTTAAAATAAATATGCTTCGATATGTTCTGTCTATTCTTTTCCATACATAAGTAAATAAGCTTTTTATGTGCCGTGAAACGGGTTAGATATAGGTCAATATCTTGCATTTTAAAGTGGGGCAATTGTTGAATTACTTTTCTTTATGAGTATTCTATAAAAGACAAAACATAAAATAAATTCAGGAGACAAAACGATGGAAGATAAAATTAGACAAAGACTTGATGAGCTTCGTGTACACCTTCAAAACGACGGTGGAGACATGGAAATTGTTTCAGTAAAAGACAAAATTGTAGAGCTACGCCTGGTTGGTGCATGTGGAAGCTGTCCGCACTCGACAATGACTATCAAAGACGGTCTTGAGCGTATTCTTAAGGAAGAGATCGATCCTGAAATCGTTATAGAACGCGTAATGTAGTTTAGGTCTTACTTAATACTTTAAGTAAATACTAAACTCTGAGGTCGTAATTAGAGTGGGGAATTATCCTCACTCTTTTTTTTGCATTGATTTTTGGGTGCAGATGAGACTCTCGCTGTGGGAGTTTAAAAGTAATTTAAATTTTGGAAATGATTTAGAGATGGAAAAGAAATCAGATTTTTTGATACGTGGTTTGGTCGACAAATTAAACATTAGGTTTTCATTTGTGGACACGACAGCGACAGTGACAGAAGGGATACTTACTCATACGACAGATCCTTTGAGTGGGCTGATTTTCGGTAAAGCCCTTACCGTGGGGGCGCTTGTTACTCCTCTTCTTAATGAGAAAGAAAATTATTCGATCAAGTGGGATTATGAAGGGATGCTTGATTCGATTATTCTGGAAGTTAACGGGAAGGCTGAGATTCGTGCTATTCCTAAAGAGACAATGCTGATGGACCGCGTTGACACCAATGAAGAGCTATACGGTGAAAACGGGATGGTTTCAATGGTTAAATCTCAGGCTGGAAAGATTCTGAACTCCGGTTTATCACCTGCCGGACTGCTTGACGTGTGTGATGATATCTCTTTCTTTATGGCGACAAGTGACCAGATTGAAACAGAGTTTGTAACAGCAAATCTATTTAATCCAGATCCGACTGCTCCCGTAAAGATCTTTGGTGGAATGATGATTCAGGCACTTCCAGGGTGTGACCTTGAGAAATTTGAAGTGTTGAGAAACAACCTCAAGAGCGGTGACGTTGCGACTATTCTGAAAGATAAAGAGACTCCTGTCGAGAAGAAACTTTGGAAACTGATCGAGACCTTTGTTGGTGACGGAAGCACGTATTCTGAAATAAATGAGAAATACGGAGTAAGCTACGAGTTTTCTCATTCCCCTGTTTATAAGTGCCCATGCAGCAGAGAAAAAATGCAGGCTGCAATGACAGTGATGAAGAATGAAGAGCTTATTGAGATGTTTGATGCTAACGAAGAACCGAAGATAACATGTCAGTTCTGTAAATCGAGCTATACATTCAAACGAGAAGATTTCGATTTGAACTAGTAGTTTTCTTGATTGATTAAAAAGCCGCCGCAAAGTTATTTGCCGCGGCTTTTCTTTTTTAAGGTGGGTGAGTTTTTCACGCAGTTTCACTCATGCTTCATACCAGTTGATTGTTACTAATAAGCAAGCTGAAGCTTGAACTCCTACAACTCATTCGCGTAGCTGCAGAAGTATTCATTGTCTGTAGAATGTACTATAAAGCGCATGAGCAGGGGGGATATATCCCCCATCAAAATCGTATTGTTGTGGGAGTACAAGCTTTAGCTTGCCGTAAAACATTACCACTGGTTAAGTATATGTGGCTTTAATAAACTCAATTCATATTAGATGGATCAGTAGCGTCTGATAACGGAAGATCCTTTCAGTTTTGTAAGGTATTTCGAGTAGTTCTTCTGAAATTCAAGCTGTTTCAGGTATTTCACTATTTTCGAATTGACCTTTTTGAACGGAACTATTTCTGCATCCTTTTTCTCATTGATCAGGAAGAAGAAGACGCCTTCAGATCCCAAGTCTACACTTGCTGTTTTGCCGGCAGGGCTACTCTCAATTACAGCCTGAAATTCTTCTTTCATCTCTTTGAGTTTGATCCAGCCTATATTTCCGCCAGTTTCAGCATTTTGTCCTTCCGAAAATAGTTTAGCCATCTTTTTGAAACTTTCAGGATTTCCATCCGCAATGGTGTTTCTGCAACTGTTAAGGATCTCATCAAACCTGTTTTTATAGCGTCCGTTTTTTTTGATGTGGATCATGTTGAGGTCTGTCATTGCCGGCTC
>JAUVCU010000311.1 GCA_030590715.1 Lentisphaeria bacterium | reverse complement strand
AAGCTCTAATAAAGCAATTAAACCTTCTGCGCTAGCAGGACGCAGTCAAATAAATCTCTACCGCTTGCGGTATAACTACCTGAATAATGATCTATTTCTTACACAGAATAGATTTATTTAACCAGGAAGTTCCAGAAGAACAGGATAAAAGTCTCTTATCACTCTTCATATTTCTATGCATCAGCCAGCACTGCGGAATAATGCATCAATACATTACCTACACTAAGTTTGCCGCCTTTTATGACTTTAGCAAATATACCTTCAACAGGCATAACGCATTCGCCAACTTCGTTAAAGATATCACACCCCTTCCCGTGGCACTTTTTCCCGAGCTGAGTTACCTCAATCTCGACCTCACCACAAACAAAACGGTCATGAACCTTAACCTGCTTCAAGTCCATTCCTGCTGTAGTGATATTCTCACCAAGCTCACCGAATTGGAGAGGTCGTCCCGACTTATGTTGAAAACGACCCAGACTCTCTTCGGATAGGATACTGATCTGACGATGCCACGGTCCGGCATGAGCATCTCCCACAATTCCATCCAAAGATAACTCAACCAGCTCCACAGGCTCTTTACGCGTCCCTTTTGACACTGAGACATTTAACGATGCGATCGTTGATCGACTCATAAGAGATTCCTTTTTGTTTCTTTAAAGACTAAATACAACTTACTTCTTTTCTAAATTATTTTCTTTCCGGTACAAAATATTTATACATAAAAAAAGTTCGGATAAGGAAGAATAACGCTTATCCGAACAATTGACTTCAAGTGTTATGAAACTTTAACTGTAGCCGATTTTAAGAAATCAGCAGTCATCGTCACGAAGCCGGTAATAGCCAGCGCCATGGTAAAAGCACCGATTGTCAACATTATTTCGGGCATCGTTGCCGAATATGAAGCGCCACCCGGATATGCGAAATTATTAGCCGTATACGAAGGTATTATAAAATCAAGTTTTTTGATTACCATACCGACCACCAGCAGAACGACAGCAAGACTCATAATGACCGAGCTCTTTCGAGCGACAATACACAGAATCAACGGCACCACATTGCAGAGAGCAATGACGACCCAAAATCCAGTTGTCAGATACGGTTTGGCATTGAATGACTCTACCGGAACCGCCTTCAGATGAAGCATTACCGCAAAAATAATATTTACTACGATAAGCGGAGCCATCACTTTTGCTGCAATAGTCTGCTCCTCATCCGCACCGAGAAAGGAGAATATGACTGCTCCTGCAGCCAATGATGCACTGATAAACGCAAATGGAACAATAGGATTCCCCCATGCCGGACGAGATGCAGCCATATCCGAGAAAACATGCGTCGTAATCAGAAACAATCCTAATGGAACGATAACTCCAAGAACCGAAGCTATTTTATTTGGAATCAGTTCACAGTCTCCCTTCCACATCTTAAATGCTCCATAAGCAGACTGCAGCAACGCGACCCCGATCAGCGAATTCATGGCTATAGCATCCCACCAAAGCGGAGATTGAGTCTTATTATTAACCAATATCATCCAGAAGCGTTCCGGCTTACCAAGATCGGCAAGAATAAGCACTCCCGCTGCCAGCAAAAATCCCAATGCGGCGACCGATGCGATAAGATGCTGACGTTCATCAATACCTTTAAACTGAGCAATTCCGACAAAAACCAGTAGTCCGGAAGCAACAGCCAGGCATGTCGTAAATCCGGCGATGTATAATCCCCAAACAACCTGGTGATTCAATCCGGTTACTGCAAGCCCCTGAAAGTATTGCATTAACAAGACAAACGGAATGGCGACAGCAATCATGGCAAAGACAATCCATAGTTTACTAAGTACTTTCATGTTCTACCTCAAGAGTTATCTGGTTCTAAAAAATATACTTTAGGCGCTGTTCCCGCACCTTCTACGAGACGGATCGCGCGATGGGCATTGTTCTTAAGAAGCATGCTCACCTCACTGTTCGGATCATCAAGATCTCCAAAAAAGCGCGCATTTCCGACACATTCGCGAACGCATGCCGTAACAACAACATCATCGTTATCCGGTTGTTTTTTCGTGGTACCAATCTGTTTGCCTTCCTTAAGAGCCTTATCTACCCGATGTTTGCAGAATGTGCATTTCTCGACAACACCAACCGGGCGAATCTTAACGGCGGAAATTTTTGGTTCCTGTTCAACAGCCTGCTTAAAATTGAAGACACGAACATTGTACGGGCAGCCCGTCATACACGCACGGCAGCCAATACATATATCGTAGTCAATTTGAACAGTTCCGGTCTTCTCAATTATATGAGAAGCTCCGGTCGGGCATGCGCTAACACAGCCCGGTTTGTCACAATGCATACATGGACGCGGGTAAAACTTTCGAACTGGATTCCGCCAATCTTTGGCTTCTATAGTATCGAGCACCACATTCCAATTATCGTTGGTGAAAACATTATTTTCCATACAGCATGCGACTGTACAGGTTTTGCACCCGAGACATTTCTCAATGTCCATTACCATTGCTAATCTCATACTTTACCTCACGCTTTACTTATCTGACATGCGCAGATTTTGTATTCAGGTTCTTTACTCAGCGGATCAACGGCATCGACAGTCATAAGATTTGTCAGACGACGTGCGTCAAAAAACGGAATAAAGCAGACTTTAGGCATCGGCATACTTGCGCGCTCCGCAACTCCTTTCATATCCGGTCCGGAACTCTTGAAGTCAATAACACGGGCTTTCATTTTCACACTGCCGCGTCGGGTCGATACAACCACCATATCTCCATCTTTGATTCCCCGTTGCTTGGCATCTTCGATAAAAATTTCGACAAAGGATTCCTTAACCATTTTCTTAAGCCACGGAGAACGCATTGTCATAGTACCTGTGTGCCAGTGATGAACAACCCGCCCGGTAGAAAGATAAATAGGATATTTATCATCGATCACTTCCGCAGGTGGAAGAGCTGGACGTTTAAAGATCTTCGCCCGGCCATCTTTAAATCCATAGAAATGAATACCATCCGGGTCGACATCTTTAATCTTCCCTTTTTTGATTAGATCCTTCATATGATGGTCA
>JAUVCU010000275.1 GCA_030590715.1 Lentisphaeria bacterium | reverse complement strand
AGCAGCTCCATCCACATCACGGTCCGCGTCTTTACGCGAGTTAATTGTGATAGAGTCTATGAATGTCTTACCAAGCAACTTGACGACAGTCCGCTGCAATTGAAATCAGTGAAATGGCATCGCTAGTAGCTCCCTGTTTTTCGTTATGTAACTTGTTTTAAATAAACAACTCAGGGCAGCTTTGTGAAATGAATATTATTGCTCGATTATATGAGACCATTTGCCGTTGGTGTTAAATTCAGGGCATAAAAGCAAAATCGTTCTCAATATGGCTAAACTGGTGAGGATTAGCCATTAATGAACGTTTTGTTATTTATTTCTGTTTTGGTGTTCTACGACCCAGGGACAATCAGGGTCGGCATACTGCATATCGCCGAAAACATGACCGCTGACCGCATGGCATCCGCCTTTGCACATATAAAGGTAATCACATGATTTACACGGTTCCGGAGCGTTATCAGTCCAGTTTCTGTAGAACTGCAGATCTTTGTTTGTTTCCCATTCTTCTTTCAGATCGAAAATGCTCAGGTCTATATCCGGCAGGAAAGAACATCCGCTCATTTTTCCGTTACTTTTTGCGCCAAGTAGAATATTACCCGCTTCACAGCCGTAAGTGCACATTGATTCAAGAAGTTCACGCGGTGGTTTGTGGTAGCACATCATTGGAATAAACGAACAGTCTATTTTGGCTAGAATGCCATATTTACTCGAGATCTCTTCAAGCATCGGCAGAAATTTTATATTTTGTTCATAGGTCGTTTTTTGTTGAGCAAAAAGTTCTCCTGCTGCTCTGCCGGACGGCTTAAGGCGTAGAATCTCGATCTCATTTATACCTTTTTCCGAAGCGTATTTAAAAAGATCATCAAGACCGTCAAAGTTGTCCTTCCCTACTACAGTATTAAATCCGGTAGGAATTCCCGCTTCCACCAAAAGATCTACTGCTTTATCTACTATTTCGAAAAAGTTTTTGCCGCGGAAAAGTCCCGCAATTTCACCGACCCCATCCAGCGATAAATTTGCCTGACCGAAAACTTTCAGATCCGATACGTTGTCTTTGGTAACATTAATTCCGTTTGTTGTAAGATTTGGAATTAATCCGATTTCACGGGCGTACGCAGCAAGTTCCAGAAAATCTTCACGTTCGAGTGCTTCCCCTCCGCCAAGCGCCACATGAAAAACTCCCATATCCGCCAGTTCTTTCAGGCCGCGTTTGAATTCGACCGTATTCAGCTCATCGGGCTCAGCTTCGTCAGATGCCATGTAGCAGTGGGGACAGCCCGCTGAACATTTATTGGTGCAGGAAAAATGAACCTCGGTCGGTGCCGATAAAACTTTTATCTCGTCAGATCCTTCCCAGAGTTTTGAATCTTCAACTCCTACGGATTTCATGTACTCTCTATCTACAAATGCCAGAAATGGCGGGTCTTCTGAAGAAATGATTCCTCCGAAGTTTTCTTCTCTATACTTCATGAACATCCTCTTCATATCAACTTTTAAAGTTGTATTAAAGTAATTTAGCTGTGTGGAATAATTTGTCTTGAGTAGGAGGTCTTTCAACCTTGTTTTTACAGGAAAAGTTCGTTAAAAACATCATGTCGGTAGAATTACTTGAATCGTTTGTTGAATGTACAGCGCTGGCAAAGCGGTTCGACCAGGTTTCGCATTCTGAATCCTTCACGCATAGCAAGAGCTCTTTCAGAATTGAGGATTTCGTCGAGAGTGTTTTCATTGCAGTTGCCCAGATTTACGACTCCGTCCTTATCAAGACAGCACGGAATGACCGTACCATCGGAAAGAATCCCGAATTGATTTTTGAGGGCAGGGCAGGTTCCGCGTTCGCTGTGAACCGGCATATCCATGGTCGGCCAGTCGAAGCGTTCCGCAAGATTCAGGTAAAGGTCTCCCTTCAGTTTGTTACCGCGGTGTGAGAGATTGTTTATTACTTCGTCAGGGATGTCAAAATACTCTTTGATTTGGGAAATAGTGTGTTCGTTTTCTTTCAGAACATCGGAAATTTCATCTGAATTCCAAAGTCTGAAATTGATATGCAGATCCGGGCGTTCGGTCAGTGTGCGCTTTACGAAATCAAGAATCTTTTTCAGATACTTCTCGCTGCTTAGTTCCGGAAAGTTCGATTCAAAGCTCTGAAGCGAAAAGTTTATCTGCATAACGGCAGGATGCATCAGAAGCTGTTGATGCTTCTCACTCATTAATGTCCCGTTTGTGACGATCGAGACTTTCATTTTGTGCTCTTCGCAGATATCGAGGAATCTGCCGAGATTCGGATGGTATGTGGGTTCGCCCATGACATGAAGGCAAAGTGCGTAGGTAAGCGGCTTGAGCTGCGGCACCAGTTTGGCAAACAACTCTTCGCTCATGAAACGCTTTTCAACGCCAGAATCAGCCGCAGAAGGGCAGAAATCACAGCTCAAATTACAACTATTGCTTATCTCGCAATATACTTTTCTAAATCTCGGTCTTTTCATTTTTTTCTCGAACCACTAATTAACACTAATGTTTTCTTCAATTTTGAATAATAACCCAGCCCGACCTTGTGTCGGGTGATGGATACGTTTTTTGCTCTATACAAAGTAATTAGCTGGAGTACTATGTCTTTTTCAAAAAACTATTTCCTCATTGAGCCAAGCCCGATAGGCTAGGCGTTTGGTCGCAGGTAATTTGTCAGACCTTTAATAAATGTTCTCAGGTAGTGATCGGTACATGGATCGTAGTTTCGGTGATCTTTACGGCGGAACATTCCGCTCAGCTGTGGCTTCGTCATCGTGAAGTTTGCCGCTTTGAAGACCTTGATCATATCCACGTCATTTAGCGTGAAAGCAATTTTCAGCTTTCTCAAAACCATATTGTTATCAAGTGTTTGAGGAGCCGGTTTTTTCTGACCTGGTTTAGGTTCCTGCTTACCACGTTTTTCAATTATCAGCCCGTCCAAAAACATTTCTAACGTGGCGTGGTTGCAGTATACGTATTGTTCATCATCGTCTCTGCGAAGCATGTTGCATAGTCCGGCTCTACCGATTTCTTTTCCAACGTTCTTAAAAATATCCATCATCTGGAAGTCGTTGTAGTCCAAAGCATATCGAATCTTGCGCAAGATGTAGTTGTTATCCATTTATAAATCTCAAGTAGTCAAATTATTATGAGGCACATAGCCTGTTTCTTATTGCGAGAACTATAAGTGTGCGGGCTCTTTATTCAATGGCATTGTGCAATGATAATTAAGCCTCCTTTTCTCTCCTCTAATAGCACCAAAGTTGTGTTCATTTATCGCTTGGTGCAATTGAATATGACCATTGTCGTCGTATCCTTCTCCAAAATAAATTTATCACTCAGTAGTTATTACATATTATGAAGAAAGAAACGAAAGAAAAATTTAAGATAGATAAGGATCATTTTGTTCCTGAAATCCTTGCACCCGTTGGAGGACGCGAACAGTTTTTTGCGGCATTGAAATCAGGAGCTGACGCTGTTTATCTGGGA
>JAUVCU010000033.1 GCA_030590715.1 Lentisphaeria bacterium | reverse complement strand
AAGCTGAACTTGAGGCTATGGAAAAGAAAGCTGTAGTGTCTGCTGATGTCGAGACTAATGAAGTTCCTAACGCGGAAATAACCGTTCCTGTCTGTAATACTGATGATAAAACGGCCGTTTCTGAAGATGAGAGTAAAAGCAGTAAGTCGTGGCTTTTGTATGTGATAATTGCTGCAGCGGCAATAGCCGGTGCTCTGTTCATTAAATCTAAGAAAAATAAATAAGGAAATCACTATGAAACATTTTCTAACAATGATCAAATCATCAGTGCTTTTATCGCTAATATTTATTACAGGGTGCGGCTATCATGCTGGATCAATCGCGAACCCGCACGTTAAAACAATCGCTATTGCCCCAGTTCAAAATAATACTATGGAGCCACTTGCTTCTACATATCTGAGAAAAATGCTGGCCGAGCAATTCTTTGTTGACGGGTCTCTTAAAGTAACAGATGCGCAGGAAGCTGACTGTATACTTTACGCTACTATTAAGGATGTTGACACAACAGGAACGGGCTATGATAATACGAATGACGGGGAGTATTCTGCAGCACAATGGCAACTTAGAATCAAAGCCTCATTCGCCGTTATTATTCCGGGGAAAGCTAAAGCTTTTATTCCGGAAAGAGATGTGACTGGAAGTGCTACGTTTTTTGTTACAGTAGACAGCCATACGGCTCGTAGAAATGGACTTCAGCAGGCTTGTTTGAATATTGCAGAAAATATTGTCCAAAATACGACTGAAGCATGGTAGTTTTATAAACTGTTTTGACTTTGGCGTGAACCTTACGGTTCACGCTTTTTTTGTATCTTTAATTTAATGGAAAGTGACAAGCTACTTTTCGAGTAGAGCCCTCAAGTTTAGGAATCTCTATTTTGCATTTTTCCTGAGCAAATTCACATCTTGTGTGAAAGTGACAACCCGTTGGCGGGTTTAGGGGGGATGGAACATCTCCTTCTATTCTGATGAAGTCTATTTGGTCTCCCAGTTTTGGCACAGCATCGAGTAACGCCTTTGTATAAGGGTGCTTAGGCGATGCGAAGATTTCGCTTGTCGGAGCGTACTCTACAATTTTGCCTAAATACATAACCGCAACATTGTCGGAAATATACTCAACGACTCCCAAATCATGAGTTATGAAAAGGTAGGCCAGATTACGTTTTATCTGCAGTTCTTCCAACAGATTCAGTATTTGGGCCTGCACCGATACATCTAGTGCTGACGTTGGCTCATCAAGAACAAGAAAATCAGGCTCCAGTATCAGTGCTCTGGCAATGGCGATCCGTTGGCGTTGCCCACCTGAAAATTCGTGAGGATATCTACCTATTGATGTCGCATCGAGACCGACAACTTTCAATATATCACTCACCATTTTTTCTCTGTCTATTTTTGAAAGCTCTTTAGAGTGAACCATTAATCCCTCTGCAATAATATCGCCTACTTTTTTGCGTGGAGATAATGATGCGAAAGGGTCCTGAAAAACAATCTGCATCCGTTTTCGTAAAGACTTAAGTTCCGCTTTTTTAAGTTCAATTATATTTTTCCCTTCAAACATAATTGAACCTTTAGCTTCAGCGATGAGTCTGAGGATACTTTGGCCTGCAGTTGTTTTCCCACAGCCGGATTCTCCTACCAAAGCAAGAGTTTCTTTACGTTTCAAATTGATGTTAAATTCGTCAACAGCCTTAACGTGATTGACGGTTTTCATCAGTAAGCCCCTCTTTACTGGGAAATGCGTTTTAAGCCCTTCTACACTAAGGATCGTCTCATCTGAGATTATCTTGTCAGGTCTCTTATCATTCATTGTCTCCGTAGCTCTTATCGTAATATTATCCTCGTCTAATAAGTGACAGTAGGCAAAGTGATCAGGAGTCTTAGGGCTGATAGAAAATCTATTCGGGATTTTAACCTTACAGCAGTCAATCGCTTCTACACAGCGTTCTGCAAAACGGCACCCCTTGCTTTCAACAGTAGCTGGCGGAACTATACCAGAAATAGTCTTTAGTTTGTATTTTAGATCATTTACGGAAGGAATCGATTCAAGAAGCCTTCTTGTATACGGGTGCTGCATATTGTTAAAAATGTTTTCCCGTGATCCATATTCAGCTACCTTACCTCCGTACATTACACAAACGTCATCGGCTATCTGGTTCACGACTCCTAAATCATGGGTGATTATGATTATCGCCATTCCCGTTTCTTTCTGGAGGTCCTTCATCAAACCTAGGATTTGTGCCTGAATGGTCACGTCCAGTGCCGTCGTCGGTTCATCGGCAATTAGCAGCTTCGGCTTACATGCCAGAGCCATTGCAATCATAACCCGCTGCTTCATCCCCCCGGACATTTCATGGGGATAATTATCGATACGTGATTGAGGGTCCGGAATGCCTACTTGTTCCAGTAATTCTATACAGCGCTTTCTTGCTTCTTCCTTCGTCATTCCCTGATGTAGCATTAACGGCTCCGCAAGCTGGTTCCCTATCCGGTATAAGGGATTTAATGATGACATGGGTTCTTGGAATATCATTGCAATTTCATTACCACGTATCCGCTGCATCTGCTTATCGGTTTTGGAAAGTATATTTTCTCCATTGAAAAGTATTTCAGAGTCAGGAGAGTGAAAGCAGTTTTGTGCTACGAGACGCATCATTGAAAATGCGGTTTGAGATTTACCGCATCCTGATTCACCCACAATTCCCAAAGTGCGGCCTTCTTCAACAGAAAAGGAAACGCCGTCTACAGCTCTCGCTATGCTGCCGTCACCCAAATCAAAATGAGTTTTTAAATTTTTTACCTCTAATAGTGCCATCTGCTTATGTCCTCTGTTAACGCCGGCGGGGATCAAATGCATTACGAACTCCCTCTCCGATAAATGTTAACAATGTCAGCGTAAAAGTTAAAACGATAAATGTGGGTATCAAAATCCACAATGCATGCAGATTGTCTTTTCCCTGATTAAGAAGTTCTCCAAGACTTGGAGCTGGGTACCGGACTCCGAGTGCCAGAAAGTCCAAACTGACTAACGCAAATATTCCGCCTGATACGGAAAATGGGAAAAATGTTATTATCGGTGTCAGTGAATTGGGCAGGATATGGTGCAGCATAATTTTGAAATCAGAAACCCCAAGTGCCCTGGCGGCTTTGACGTACTCAAGATTTCGTGACCTAAGGAACTCAGCTCTCATGTAGGCGGCCATTCCCATCCATGCCGTAAGGTTTAAAATACCAAAAAGAACGATCATATGCAGGTTGTTGTTCAATTGTCCCTGTGAGGCTAGAAAACTACTGAAGATGATCAGTAGATAAAGTCTAGGCATTGAACCCCAGATCTCTGTACATCTTTGTCCCAACAGGTCGATAAGACCTCCGAAGAATCCCTGTAGCCCGCCGATGATGCATCCGAAGAACGTGCTGGTAATGGCAAGGGCTAATCCAAATGACAATGAGATTCTGAAACCGTAGACAAGCCGTGCCAGAACATCTTTACCTTCTTTATCGGTCCCAAGATAATGTCCGTCAGCATTTCCGTCTTCAGGACTAAGCAGTGCAACTCTTTCTCCGGCCGGCTTATATGTGTTTGCTTCCGCATCGTAATGAACCAAAGGCCAGGTAAATCCGCAGTCATGTCTTTTCAGCTTTTTCGAAGTCTTTTCTTCTGGCTCTTCTTCATCACCAAACATATCGTCATCACCAAACATATCAGACAGATCAATTTCTTCCGGCTCTATTCCATTAAGGAAATTCATAAGTTCTTCTGATTTAAAATTGGATATAGGTAGATCTGATTCTCCACCGAGGTCACTTATCGACACTTCTTCAAAAACGGGATAATATGATTTACCGTCAACCGTCATTTTTAGCGGCCGGTCATTGAAAATAAGTTCAGCAGGGAGCGATGCTAAAAATAAAAAGCTCAGAAAAACAAAGCTGTAGTATGCTCGCTTATCTTTTCTGAATTTATGGAGTTTCTCTTTTAGTTCCGGGCTTATATACATTCTTTATTCTTATCCTGTAGCTTGTTTTTCAAAACTTATTCTAGGGTCAACGAATACGTAGCATAGGTCAGTCAGTAGCGCTCCGATCAGCCCTAAAATTGTAAAAATAAAAAGACTTCCCATGACAACCGGAAAATCCCTACCCAACACGGAGTCAAGGCTCAGCATTCCAAGACCGTGCAGCTGGAAAACTCTTTCAATTAGAAGGGAGCCGGTAAAGAACATTGCGAGGAAGCTCGAAGGAAATCCTGTTACGAGTGGTATCAAGGAATTGCGCAGAATATGCTTGTATAAAACTTTCTTTTCCGAAAGCCCGCGAGCTCGTGCTGCGACAGCATAGAGTTGATGGAATTGATCCAGAATACTGTTTTTTGTCAAAAAGGTAAGAACGGCAAAGCTTCCAATACACAGGCAGATCATTGGAGCAAAGATGTGTTTTAAATAATCGAATACCTTTGCGAATACGCTCCAGTCTTCGTAACCGGGAATTCCGGATGAAGTCAAGCCCATTTGTGGCAGTGCATTTGCGATAGAGCCGTTTGGACCAAATAAAGCAAGAATCAGAACACCCAAAACAAATCCGGGAGTACTGTAGCCGATAAGAACAACGACACTTGATAGTGCGTCAAACTTGGTTCCGTGATGGACAGCTTTGGAAATACCCAGGATAATGCAGACGGTATACGTTATGAAAAAAGAAAATACTCCGAGACTGATGGAAACAGGCAACCTTGATGCTATTAATTTTGTAACGGGGTCATTCAGACGGATCGAATCCCCAAATTTAAGAAGAAATAGCCCGTGCCAGTTGTTCCAGTTCGTAAGGGATTCTATAAATGATTCTGAGATATAAATCTCGTCACGGTGTGTTCTTTTATCAAGGTTTTGATTCTTGTATACCGTTTCTCCAATAATGTCCTTCAGTATGTGATAACGGCTTGCTTCTTTCGTAACTTCAAGCTTCAACGGTTCAAGCTTTATCCCATTTGCTTTACAAATCCCTGTTTTGTAATCAATAATAGAATTTGTGACTGTACTGCGGAATGCTTGTTTATCTTTATCAAAGACAATATTTTCCGGGCTGTCACCGTTTTTTACACGGCTGTAATACGAGTAATAAGACCCATCTTTGCTGAGAATAATACAGTCTCTTTTTTGGTAGATGAATTTAAGAGTTTCATTATCTCTTAGCTCTTCGGAAGATGTGATCGAGTCCTGACTGTGCCAGATGAATGTTTTTAGCAGTCTGTTAAATCTGGATTGATGGAGATTGAATTTTCTAGCAAGCCTCATTTTGCTCTGAATATCGGATAAGCTCACTTTATCTGCAATAGTCCTTTTAGAGCCAGACACTTCGCCATTGCCCTTTTTGTGTTTGAGCATTACGATGATCTGGTCCATCGGCCCGCCGGGGACAAATTCAGATATTATAAATGTAAATGTCAGGACCCCGACCAGCGTCGGAATCATCAGTAACAATCGTTTTAATATATAATTAAGCATTGCTTGTTTACTTATTTTTAAAGGTTAAGCACAAGGGTATTAAGGCATAATCGACAATTATTCTTGCAATGTCATTAATACGCTGTGGCACTTCGGTATCGTTCATCCGCTTTCATTTTAAATTATATATTAACAATGATTTCTTGGAATCTTTGTGTCTCGGTGGTTAATATAAAGGTCAATCTATTTTTGAATTTGACTCCATTGCCTGTTTGAGCTTTTCGGCTTTTGCTTCATCATACCACCACCAGTTCAGAAAATTATCACTTATATATGATTTTCCGGCGTTAATACTTGGTCCCGAAAATTTATTCCAATAGACAAAACGGTCTTTGTCCAGATACCATTGCGGAACAACGTAATGATTTGCGCAGAGGATACGGTCCAAGGCATGAGTGTATTTCACCAGCTCTTTTCTGCTTTTTGCTTCGATTATGTTATTGACCAGTTCATCAACAGCGGGGTTTTTTATTCCACAGTAATTGTTTTCTCCTTCAATATCTGCAGATTTCGAGCCCAAGTAGGAGCGTTGTTCGTTACCAGGGCTTTGAGTCCCTCCGAATGTTGCTGTGATTATATCGTAGTCATATTTTATGCGCTTTTGAACAAATTCTGCAGGTTGGACCAGCTGGTATTCTGCGTTTATTCCAACCTGTTTTAGGTTGTTTATAAAAGAATTCGCGATGCGCACCCAGTTCTGGTCTGAAATCATAAACGTAAACGAGAGCTCCTGATCTCCTTTTTTTCTGACTCCGGATTCCTTATTAAATTTCCAGCCAAGCCTATCGAGCATTTTGTTTGCTCCTGCAATTCTTTTTTCGATGGGAAGAGGTTTACCGGTTTTATCATAACCGAGAACCTGTGGTCCTTTAGTTATTGCAGATGTCGGAACAAATTCTTTGCCGTATTTTTCCATAAGAGCCTCAAGGAGTGCTTTTTCTTCGCCCTCAGCCGGTCCACGGCTCATCATCTCTTCATTGTTGTCAAAATAATTAGTCAGCCGAGTGTATTGGTTATAGAACATATTGCCGTTCATGTATTCGAAATCCATGAGAAGCGCAATAACTTTTCTAAGGTTTCTGTCCTTAAATACCGGACGGCGCAGGTTAAGCGCAAATGACTGCATTCCTGCTACCCGTTTGCTCGGGAATGTCGTTTTGAAAAGATGGTTTTTCTCGATCTTTTCTCCAACGTAAAATTTCGCCCAGTCTTTGGCTACCATTACCATCGAGGCGTCAATGTTTCCTGCTTTTACATTTTCGCGCAGCGCCAGCATATCGGTGAAGATCTTAACGGTTACGTTGTCGAAATTGTAACGCCCTTTGTTGACCGTAATATCTTTTCCCCAGTATTCTTTGTTTCGTTTGTAGGAGATGAATTTGCTCTTATCAAATTTATCAACGGTGTAAGGGCCGCTACCCACCGGAAGAACGTTGTCGAAGTCTTTATCGAAGTTTTTCCCTTCAGCATCGTAGATGTGTTTCGGTAAGATAGATACCTGGCCGACAATAAGGGGGAGCTCCTGATTATACTTTTCGAACTCCAGCTTTACCGTGTAATCGTCTATTTTTACAGTCTGCTTTATGTCGCTGAAGTAGCTTTTGTAAGCGGGGTTGTATCCCGGTTCATTGATCAGGTTGTATGAAAAAACGACATCATCTGCAGTAACTGGTTTTCCGTCAGAGAACTTTGCATTTTTATTCAGAAAATAGGTGATGGATAGGCGGTCGTCAGCCAGTTGAACCGATTCTGCAAGACGGCCATACTGAGAAAAATGTTCTTCAATATCCACGCTGCCGTCCATAAGGGTCTCAAAAACCAAACCGAGTTGGGGAGCAGGCACCCCACTCATTGATACGGGATTGAATTTTGTAAATGCACCAAAGTCAGCCAGATTTACCGTGCCTCCCTTCGGAGCGTCAGGGTTTGCATGGTCGTATGGTTGACCTTGTTTGTATTTCAGGTCTTTGTTTGTGTAAAGGGAAAGTCCATGGCTTGCTTCTCCCGCGAAAGTAAGCGATGCCAAAGTGAATGCGCTGATCAAAGTTAAAATCTTTTTCATAAATCGACCTTTAGTGACCTTTTTATTTGAGATTACTATTCGTGTATTGTAAGAAGTTCGAGCTCGAAATCAATATGCTTACCAGCGAAGCGGTGATTTGCATCAAGGGTAACTTTATCACCATTAACATCAGAAATGTAGACATTGATCATGGAATCACCAACAGATAGCCCTTGAATCATCATTCCTTTAACCGGAGTAATGCCGTCCGGCAGTTCTGATTTGTCAACGACAACTATCATCTCTTCACGGTATAAACCGTAAGCATTTTCAGGAGGAACAACCACTTTTTTCTCTTCACCTTCTTTCATGCCTATAAGAGCCTGCTCAAGTTCCGGCATTACCTGACCTGACCCGATTTTGACTTTTAACGGTTCATCGCGGTCTTTTGCCGAGTTGAAAAAGAATTCACCTTCGCAGGAGTTTTTATAATGAAATGATACAATACTGTCGTGTTTTGATATAGTCATACTAACCTAATTTTGTTTCGAGTAACTTACTTAGAATTGGAGTTCCAATATATCATTAAAGTGATATGTTTTCCGTAATATACAAAACAATAACATAAATTTAGGAAGTAGTTGATTATGATAGCCCTGATTGATTATGACGCGGGTAATATCCGAAGCGTTTACAAGGCACTTGAAAGTATCGGTGGAGATATCAAAATTGTTAATACAGCAGAAGAGATTGCGGAAGCAGATGCTGTCATTTTGCCCGGAGTTGGAAACTTTGGGGATGGAATGACTAAAATCCGTAAATTCAATCTTGAGCAACCGATTCTTGACGCGATTAAATCAGGGAAACCATTTCTTGGTATTTGCCTTGGAATGCAGCTACTACTTGATGAAAGTGAAGAAGCGCCAGGAGTGAAAGGGCTTGGTGTTTTTAAAGGAAAAGTTGTTCATTTTCCTGAAGTCGGTGTAAAAGTTCCACACATGGGTTGGAATGATATTACGATAAAATCGGCACATCCTTGCCTTGAAGGTATCTGCGATGAGGACTATTTCTATTTTGTTCACTCATATTTTGTGCAGCCTGAGTCAGACGATGTAACACTGGCTACTTGTGATTACATAAATGAATTTTCAGCGGTAATTGGTAAAGACAATGTTTTTGCTACTCAGTACCACCCGGAGAAAAGTCAGGATAAAGGTCTTAAGATACTTAAGAACTTTGTTGAGCTTGCCTCTAAATAGTAATAACTTCATCAGGAAGTAAAATGCATCGAAACAATTTGTTACAACTACTAGATGATTACAGCGCTCGCTTCCCGGAAGAAGCTGCAAAGGTCGAAAGGCTGAGAGAGTTTGTGCTTTCAAATTCACATTGCTTTGACCGCGAGCTGGCGGAAGGTCACCTGACCGGATCGGCCTGGCTCGTTGATTTGAGCGGAAGCAAAGTTCTGCTGACTCATCATAAAAAACTGAAGTTCTGGATCCAGCTCGGCGGTCATGCTGACGGGTGTTTTGATATTCTTGCAGTATCATTAAGCGAAGCGAAAGAAGAGTCCGGCATTTCAGCTATTAACGTTGTTTCGGATAAAATATTTGATATTGATATTCACACTATACCTGCCTATAAAAACGTTCCGGAGCATTTTCATTACGACATAACATTCGCTTTACAGGTTGCGGATTCGGAAGAATATATCGTGAGTGAAGAGTCATTTGACCTTGCCTGGGTCGATATTAACGAGGTTGAGAAGTATTCTACCAGTGAGTCGATGTTGAGACTTGCTGATAAATGGCAGAAGCTTAAATCGAATGATTCCGCAAAGGAAATCGTCGTTTAGTATTGTTATGTACTTCGGTAAAGATTTTACCTGACCGCGAGAGAAATCTCAAACTTCCTGACGCCTTTAGGCGGGTTACCAAGTTGTGTTATCGAATCCATAAGTTTTCTAACTGATCTGTCCATTGCGGAAATTCTACTTGCTTTTGAAATACGATACGACAGGAGTCTGCCTGAAGAACTTACTTCAACTGTCACAATAGCTGATGGTTTTCGACCTCCGAGTTCAGTCGAACTTGGTTGATCCCAGCGCTGGTAAAGCAGGCTTCCCACAGAACTGTAGTAGCTTTGAGCAGCACGGCTGTTTGTTACATTGATATTTGTTTTGCTTGAGACATTTATCCGCGTATTGATTTTTGTCAGTGTGCTCGAAAGCTTCGGCGTATTGATATTTACTTTCGGTATGTAAATGGGTTTGGTGATAACCGGTTTGGGCGAATCAAAGTCACTTGGAAGTGTTATTTGCGACGCATCCTTAGCCTTCCACTCTTTCTTTGGTTTTGTTGGTTTCTTCGGTGTTACTTTCTTTTTAGCGACTGGCTTTGGTGGAGTCTTTTTTTTCACCGGTGCTTTCTTTTTGACCGGAGGTTTCGGCGTTTCTTTTATGACCGGTTTGCTCTTTTGTTCTTTCTTTGGAGGAGCCGCGACAGGTTCTGTTGCTGGTTGTTTTTGAACTGGCGGTAGCGTTATAACAGTTGCCACGAACGTTTCTTTCACTTCATCATCTTCAAAGAAGCTGCTGATTGCTATCCAGATAAGCGGCAGAACAATTA
>JAUVCU010000260.1 GCA_030590715.1 Lentisphaeria bacterium | reverse complement strand
GCTATTAAATTTGTTATTATTTTTTTCCCGGTGCTGAAGCACCCGGGCTAAATCTAAAATGATTCTTCGGATCAAAAAACATATCCAAAAGTCAAAGCAAGAATTTCGAATGTTTCTCGCGTTGTACTAATTACATCATTTGAATTGTAACGACTGTAAACAGCGTCCCGATAAAGCATCCGAGTAGAAAAAAGATAGCGAGCAGATAATAGATCCATTTTGAGCCGGATGAACTTCCAAAATTAATGGTGAATCCTTTTTGTTTTCGTTTGGGAACATAGGTTCTACTGTCTTTTTTACTGAAATAAATTGAGCTCCAGTTGTCCGGATTATCCCATTCTTTGGTATTTATATCATTTTCCGTATTCAATTTAGCCACCTGACTTTTGAGAATGAACTGTTTTCTCAATAATAGCAATCCATTCGTCAAGCTTTTTAAGTTTCCATGCAATTGCATCAGTTTGTCCACCATCATTTTTAAATTCAACTCTGAGCATCTTTCCCGCCGGGTTTTGCCCCGCCATTCTTTTGACCGGCTCTACTTTAATGATTTTTCCGGTTGGTCTTGAAAACAGTTTTCTGTCCAGCTGCCTTTCAAAATACAATTCATCTTCGGTGAGGATGAGATATCCACAGCCTCTGAAGTGTGAAAAACCATCTGACTCTATCGCAACGTACAGCGCGTATTTATCCATCATTAAAATATTTTTGTCCGCGTACTTTTCCTGAAAATGTGCCTCAATCTCATCCTGACTTTTCTTCAGCTTCATAAAGAAAATTGTTATACCGATAACAGATATCACTACGATTAATCAGATCATTGTATTCTGCCTTTATTTTTTGTTATTGAGAATTACTGACTGTGGAGCGGAAGTTGTAATAACTTCTGGACTATTTTTTATCCAAAAAATAGGTAAATCCCACAACAATGTTTTTCCAATTTTTATTTAAGTCTATAGTTTGATAGTGTTTTATTTATGGATACTCACTCTGTCTTTATTATAATAAGGAGATTTTGGATATGAATGATTTTGTTTACAACAACCCGACGAAGGTACACTTCGGGAAAAATGCCTTTGATTCAATAGGGGCGGAATTGAATTTACATGGAGTGAAAAAGGTACTGCTGGTTTATGGCGGTGGAAGTATCAGGCAGAACGGCATTTACGACAGAATTATTGCGATTTTGGACGAGTATTACATAGAGTATGTGGAGCATTGCGGAGTGAAGGGCAATCCGATGCTGTCCCATGCTTATGCCGGAGAAAAGCTGGCCAATGAAAATGAGGTCGATGCGATCCTTGCTATCGGAGGAGGAAGTGTTATTGACGAGGCAAAAGCGATTGCAGCGGGTGCAATAAGCTTATATGATATCTGGGATTTTTATGACAAAACTGCTGTAGTGACTAAAGCAATGCCAGTTTTTGCCGTATCGACTTTGCCGGCGACTGCGTCCGAAATGAATGGGGTTTCTGTTCTTACAAATGATGAAACGCTTGAGAAATGTGCCGTTGTTGCGCCCGGAGTTTTAAATCCGAAAGTATGCTTTATGGATCCGACGACGACATTTTCGCTTTCTCTTGAGCAGACAGCTTTTGCCTGTGCCGATATTATTTCTCATTTGACCGAAGCATATTTGACAACTGGAGCTGATTCAATTCCTGTTCAGGGACGCATGATTGAAGGCCTGGTGAAATCGGTGATGGATGCTATGGGGCGGATTCTTGAGAATCCCGGCGATTACGATGCCCGCGCAGAATTTATGTGGACTGCGACACTCGGCTGGAACGGTATAGCTCAGACAGGAATTCCTGCGTGGGGAATGCCGTGCCACGCAATCGAAATGCCGATGAGTGCCGTTTACGATGTGGCACACGGGGCAGGGCTGGCTGTAATTACGCCGGCGTGGATGAATCATGCTGCAGAGTTGCACAAAGACAGAATATTGAGATTTGGTAAATGTATTTTAGGTATTGATACTGGAAACGTTTTTGATGTTGCTGAAGCCTTAAAAGAATATTATAAAAGCATCGGGGCTCCAACTTCATTTGCTGATCTTGGCATTGAAGATCCTGATTTGGATAAGTTGACTGAATTGGCTCATATCTCATTTGTCCGGCGCAATATAAACGGGTATACCGCGGATCAAATCAAAGTGATCTTCAAGAATAGTCTGTAATACATATCGGCTCACTTTTTCACTTTAATCAAGAGTAGTGCGGAGCGGTGTTATGATTCCTGTTTTAATAAAGAGTACCGCGGAGCGGTGTAATATCATAGCCTAGGCATTTATGCCTAAGAAAGAAGTATAAAAGAATAACGCGTGCCGGAGGTACGCCATAAAATATATCTCAACCACAAATTACCCAACAATATTGTGCTCCTTCAGAGCACATTATTTGTATCAAATACAACCTGGGGCTAAAGCCTCCAGGTTATATTGTTGTGCCATATCCATGGCACTCTCTTTATGGAATTATCCGCATCATTCTCTTTATTCAATTTTACAGTAGCATTGCTGGTCTAGCCCAGTCTTTTGCTTTGTAGCCTTTCGGCTTCTTTGGTTTGTTCTCTTCAACAATCTCAGCCCGGTCCTAGATCGTGTTCTTCTTCTCATCTTACCGCATTTTTTATGGGAATTCGTTTTATCTGGTTACTTTTTTTATAAAGGTTATAATGAAAAGAGAGAGTGTAAAACTAGCTATGAAGCGCTGGAAAGCGGAAAACGGCAGTGCTGCTCCAATAGGCACAATATTGCCGTAACCGAGAGTTGTAAATGTAATCATTGCATACAATATACTTTCAAAGTAGCTGCCTATATTTGTCCAGACCGATAGGTCCGGATTAAAGCCTGCTATTTCACCTCCGATTTCCAACCCGCAGAAAAAATATACAAAGGAGCTGAAGAAAACCTGTAAAAGCGCGATCAGAAATATGCGCATTGGCAGTTCGCCGTAGCCGCATAAAATATCGAGTACTTTTGAGCCGAACCTTTGCATAGAATACAGCGGCATTTGATAGCGCATCATTGCCATTTCTTTGCGGTGGTATATGCTTCGTTCATAGTATAAACCATCGTGTTCGGCTGTCTTTCGCAGGATCCTGTATATTTCCTCGCACTGCTCATGATAGTCCCTTTTCTTATTCTTGTCCGATATTTTTTCCGCTTCCTGTTGCTGGAGTAGTTTTGGTCCTACTTTCATATGCTCTATTCTGGCACGTTCCAGGTTTACCCCCAGTAAGTTGCAGTTTTCAAGATTTGCAAGGTTCAGGTTACTGTCGCTGAGATTCGCCTTCATCAGTGAGGAACCGGACAGATCTGTATTAAAGAGATGAGCTCCGCTTAAATTGGCTCTATAAAGATCACAGTTTGTCAGCTTGTAGCCGTCAGACGATCCGCGGTGTACTAGGTCGACACCTTCAAGGTTTGCTTTCTGAAGAAAGAATCCATCCATTGGTTTCCCGGTACGGGCTCTTTCCTCAAGTCGTTTGCTGGTGTCAGGTGAATCTTTTATTTGGCTGTCGTCATGCCAGTAGCAGTTATCGGAGTCCGGCTCCGAATATTCTTCGCATCGGCATCCTTCATTGTTCTGGTAGTTACAGCTAGATTTTTGTTCTGGTTCCATACTTCACATTTACTCCGTTTTATACTGTAATTGTACCGAATCGCGGAAGTAGAGTCAAGAAATAATGGCGTTGCATAGAATTATACTTTTTTGCTTTTCGTAAG
>JAUVCU010000130.1 GCA_030590715.1 Lentisphaeria bacterium | reverse complement strand
GTGTAGTGGAGGCAAGTTTGCCTTTTCTCGAAAAAGAGAGGAGCTTTTGAGTAAGGTCAGATGCTTTTTTGGCTGAGTTGTAAATTATGTCGATTATAGGCTTATACTCTTGGTTGCCTTTGGTTTTGATCGAAAGGAGCTCGGAGGCTCCCAGTATTCCGCCGAGCATGTTATTGAAGTCGTGGGCGATTCCGCCGGCAAGCTGTCCGATCGCTTCCATTTTCTGGCTTTGTATCAGCTGTTGTTGCAAGGTCTTGCTTTTTGAGAGATCTGTTAATATTATTATTGCGCCCGTGAAGCTTTGTTGTTGGTACAGAGGGATTAATGTCATGAAAAGTGATTTTTCTTCCTGGCTTGTCACTAATCTGAACTCCTTGTTGATGGTGTTGTGTGAAATTTCCCCAATTGGAAGATTGAGGCTCATAAGACTTGTGTTTAATAGTTTATTTGTGTGCTCTTTGAATATCTCATTTGCTTTTGAGTTAGCTGTTTGAATTACTTTTTGGGCGTCAATGATTATTACTGCGTCATCAAGAGAGCAGAAGATGTTGTTAACTGTTTTATTCATAACCTGACTTAATGGCTGAAATTTTGTTATGGCTATAAATGTAAATAATGTCGTTAGAACTGCAGAACAGTGATGTGGCAGAAGTGATGTCGTTGTCAGAGTGAGTTCTGATATTAAACTTAAAAGTAATCCAAGTACAACTATGTTTATGCGCTTGTTGTCTATAGGCTTAAATGTGTTTTGGGAACTTCTGATTTGGGCTGTTATCAAAAGAAAAAATGCAGGAGCGGCATAGCAGGCAAGTGGGAATAGCAGGTTGGCTTTCATATAGAAATTACTGGTGATAGCGCATGAAGCGTAGATAGTACCTGACACTATTGCTGAAAAGGTGAAAAGCAGTTTTTTGCCTTTACCGATTAGATGGTAGGAGAACATATAGATAAAGACGATAAAAATAGTTTGAAGTGCATGTTTTGTGAATTCCGGTGCGGCAATCCACGAATTTGTAGGAAGAACAAAGTTCAGTGCAAGAAGGGCTAATGCAGGAATTTGAAGAGCCACATAGTATTCATTTAAAGTGGAGTTTTTGCTTTTGGACAAGGCCAGGAATAACAGAGACAAGTTTATTGAAAATGCAGCAAAAGAAATAAATTCAGTGTAGTTCATTTTTGTTCCAACTTTTTTATAATGTTAGCTTTAAAACGAGTCCTGCTGTCTTTTTGAATCTAAATGTTGTTGCTTGCTTTTGTATTTTCAAGCTATAACTGAAAATAGCTTTAATTTAGTCATTTTTATTTAAATAATGTCTTGGCTCTTTCTCTGTTATTTTTATATATTAGTAGTATGGTATTTTCGATTTTATAAATATAAGTCTAAGCAAAAAAAAGTTGAGGTTATGGCAGATATCACAAGTGAAATGGAAGAGTTGATCGAATCTTATAGCAGTCTTGAAAGTTACGAGAAATCTGTAGTAGAACTTGCTTCTGTAATTTTTGAGCCTGTTGAGAAAACCCGCTTTTTTAGATGTGCCAGGCAGTGTTCGATTAAAGGGGAGAAGGGGACCATGTTTGTTCCTTCAAGCTGGAACAAGCTGATCGAGAAACTTTTAGACCATAAATTACTTGTGAGAAGAGGAAGTTCGATCCTGTGCAATCCACTTATTGTGGAACAGATGACCGAATACGCTGCTTCAAATGAATACTTCAACCTTTTCGTAATTACCGTCCGTGAAATCTTTCCGATGACCCGCATGGGATGTTATGATGCCGAAAGTGAATCTGACCGCTGCAAACGTGAAGTCAGGATCGGTATTTACGGTCATGACTTCAACCACGTAAATAATATTCTTAAAATCGGACGCCGTTATTATCCTGATGAGATCCACGGGAACAATATGTATGGCGTTGTCTGTAATTCGCCTTTCAGGCCGGGATGGTTTAAAACACTCCCTATGATTATGCAGCTTGTGGCTATGGATGAGATCGTTTACAGTTCTATTTTCTCGCTAAAGTCACTGGACAAACCTCTGGAAGTTTTACGCGAATACAAAGATAATTCACCGGATCACTTCGGACGTCAGTTCCGGGACCTTCTGGCTACAATTCTGGTTTTGAGAGGGGACCTCGAAGAAGCTTTTGAAATATCGGATCAATACCCGGAAAGCAGTAATGTCATAGCTAGGATTGCCTGGATTGAGTTCTATAAAGGAAATACCGATAGAGCTATTGAATTGTACGAGCACGCTCTTGATATTTATCGTCAATCTAAAGACAACAAACGTGCTTACTTCGTCCATATAAGCGGACTTTTCTTTATTCTTGCTCTTCTTAAAAAAGAGGAACTTTACAATTATTCGCGACTTCTTGAATTTATCTCGTTCGCTGAAGATTCAAAAAACCCATTTGCATCTTCATATCGTGCTTTAA
Source organism: Lentisphaeria bacterium (assembly GCA_030590715.1). Classification (GTDB taxonomy): domain Bacteria; phylum Verrucomicrobiota; class Lentisphaeria; order Victivallales; family JAUVCU01; genus JAUVCU01. Next base: position 3,221 of record JAUVCU010000130.1, on the reverse strand, counting down.
AGGCTGTTTTATTTGCATTTAAAAATAAATACAAAGGGGCAAAAGCTCTACTTGTTACTGAAGATATGCTGCCTAATGACAGCATATATAATTTATTTTCTACGTTGGCAAAATACTGGATTTTTCCTGACGAATTTAAGCGGAGCAGAGAAACGCTTTATACCAGTCTTGCTGATGCTAAGACGGGTGGATTTAAAATTCTTGAGATGGAATACGCGGCTTTACTTGAGCAACTTGAGTTTGACAATATTGACTTTAAGACAAAGCGCGAACAGCTTGAATTGGAATTAGGTGTTGAGAGTATTATTCCGATTGTAGAGCAGAAAGAACACTGGGAACGCTCATCAGCGGCGCTTTCTTTCAAAAGCAAAACAACAGATTATGTCGATAACGTGTCAATAAACAGCAGACTTATCTGGCTGATTGACTTTGACAATTTTAAATTCACGCCGAAAGAGCAGAAAATATCTACAACGGGGTCGTGGACTAAGGGCCGTAACATCACCCTTAAAAAGATAAAGTCGCTGGAAGTTTCGTCAATGACTCCACAAGATACTCACATTGCCGATGCAATTGAAGTTTACATTGATGATAAAGGCCTGGAAATTTACTCGTTTAATGAGGAATCAGCCCTTTTGGCTATGGCCGGGCATCCTTTGCTGTTTTTCGCTGAGTCTCCGGAAGTAAATGTTGAACTCTACAGAAAGGGGCCGGAACTTCACGTGAGACGTGAAGGTGATGAATACGAAGTCGGTTTCGATTTCAATATTGAAGAGCCTGGAATGATGCTTATCCGTGAGACTCCAACACGTTATGCAATTATTGATGTTGATGACGAATACAAAAAGATTTTCGAGATCCTTGGCGGAAGTTCAGCTTTCGTAACTCAAGAAGAAAAGTCAGAGCTTTTGAACAAAATCAGTGCAGTTTCAGATGTGGTCACAGTCCAATCCGTCGTTGGTTTGAACAATGAAGATGTTGCAGAGACTGATTCTTGTTCTGTTATGCATATACACCTTTTGCCGGTCAGCAAAGGTTTTAAACTTGAAATGTTTGTTCGTCCATTTGAGAATGAAGGTCCGTATTTTCCTCCAGGAACAGGACGCGAAAACCTTGTTATTAAAATGGATGATGCGCTCGTTCAGACGTGGAGAAATCTCGAAGAGGAAGTCGCTCTTTACGATGAAATCGTTGACTCGTGTCCTACACTTGGGGCCGGCAATGATATGTCTGGCGAGTGGGTCTTTGAACAGCCTGAGGAATGTTTGCAGGTACTGATGGAACTTGAAGCTCTAGGGAATAAGATTTCTGTAGAATGGCCTAAAGGTGAAAGACTTAAGATTAAAAAACGTGTTTCTGCAAAGAACATGTACCTGAAAGTTAATTCTAATAAAGGCTGGTTTGCTCTTGATGGAAAACTTCAGGTTGATGAATCGACAGTAATGTCTATTCAGGAGCTTATGGAAGTAACAGAACAGTCTAAATCAAATTTTATATCACTGGGTAAAGGTCAGTTTGTTGCATTGACCGATGAATTCAGACGTCAGCTTGACGAGTTGAATTCATATTCTGTTAAAAGTGAGGGCGAGTTAAAGCTTAATCCTCTTGCTGCAATGGCGTTTAAGGATATTTCAGACCAAGTAGAAGAGTTTGATGATGAACAGGAGTGGTATAACCACCTTGAAAAAATTGATAGTACTCAAAACTTTGATCCAGAGCTCCCTAAAGGTGTCACCGCTGAATTACGAGATTATCAGCTGGAAGGTTTCAAGTGGCTTGCCCGACTTGCTGAATGGGGCGTTGGAGCCTGTCTGGCTGATGATATGGGACTTGGTAAAACTCTCCAGGCCCTTGCTGTTGTTCAGCATAGATATGAGATCGGACCTTCACTTATTCTCGCACCGGCATCTCTTTGTATTAACTGGGAGATCGAGTGTAATAAGTTTACTCCGGGGCTCAATCCGATAATCTTCGGAGGAAAGTCTAGAGAGAAAATGCTCTCAGATCTTAAAAAAGGTGATGTACTTATCTGCAGTTACGGTTTACTTCAACAGGAAGCTGAACTTCTCTCTGAACTGCGTTTTGCCACAGTTATCCTAGATGAAGCACAGGCCATAAAAAATGTTGCGACTAAACGCTCTCAGGCTGCTATGGTTCTCAATGCAGACTTTAAAGTCATCACAACCGGTACTCCTGTTCAGAATCATCTTGGTGAGTTGTGGAATTTATTTAATTTTTTAAATCCCGGATTACTTGGGTCTTTGGCTGATTTCAAAACCAAATATTCGGTCCCGATCGAGAAATTTCAGGATGATGATGCCAAGGAAAGGCTCCGTAAACTAATTACTCCTTTCGTGCTTCGCAGAACTAAAGATCAGGTTCTTACTGAACTTCCTGAAAAAACAGAGATCACTCTGTCTATTAATCTTTCGGAGCAGGAATCTGCATATTACGAAGCATTGAGGAGGAAAGCTGTTGAGTCTTTGGACGTTTCTGATATGCCGGAAGGCCAGAAGCACATTAAGATCCTTGCTGAAATTATGAAGCTTAGACGTGTCTGCTGTCACCCTAGACTAGTTGACAAGAACAGCACTATTGAAAGTTCAAAACTCAAAGTTTTTGCAGATGTGGTTGATGAACTTCTGGATAATGATCATAAAGCTCTTGTATTCAGCCAGTTTGTTTCGCACTTATCTCTTATTCGGGAACACCTGGATGCCAAAGGAATTAAATATCAGTATCTGGATGGTTCTATTTCGATTCGCGACCGCCAGAAGAGTATTGATGCTTTCCAGAACGGAGAAGGGGATCTGTTCCTGATTAGTCTGAAAGCTGGAGGTTTTGGATTGAACCTTACTGAAGCCGATTATGTGCTTCACATGGATCCGTGGTGGAACCCTGCAGTTGAGGATCAGGCCACAGACCGTGCTCACCGTATTGGACAGAAGAAGCCGGTTACTATTTATCGATTGGTAACGACAGGTACTATTGAAGAAAAGATCGTTGAGCTTCATAAAGGAAAGAGAGAGCTGGCTGACAGTATTCTTGACGGTACTGATGTGTCTGGAAAAGTATCTTCAGAAGAGCTGCTTAAATTTATCCGCGAGTCTTAAGTTCTTTGCATACTTTCTGATTCTTCGAGAGAAGAAATACTCCCAATATATATTGACTGAACAATATTGTATAATTCAATAAGTCGTTGTTTTTATTGAAGTCGTAAT
>JAUVCU010000278.1 GCA_030590715.1 Lentisphaeria bacterium | reverse complement strand
AATTCCAACAAATGCTAGAGCTTTTGCATCCGCATCAGCTCCTTGTGTCTGCTCTGAAAAATCAACAAGAGTGAATTCTTTGATTTTATCAAAAGATTTAAGAGCATGAACTGCAGCCGAAATAGGACCGTTACCTTCTCCAGTGAAGGTAAATGCTTCACCTTTATATTTGAAGGTAAGCTCAACGCCTACTGTTTCTGCATCGTCATCTTCCGGAATACGTTTTGAACTTACGTATTCAAAGTCACCCGTGAAATCAAGGAAGTTATCTTTAAATGCAACCAGCACCTGATCGGCACTCAACTCAGTTCCGGTACGATCAGCTAATGACTGCACTGCCTTACCTATTTCAGGGTGCATTTTCTTCGGAGGATATATTCCGTAATCCTGCTCAAGAACGAAAACAATACCACCTTTTCCAGACTGACTGTTGATTCTAATAAGCTTTTCATACTTACGGCCAAGGTCTGCCGGGTCGATATGAAGATAAGGGACTTTCCATCCTACGCCAAACTCTTCAGCTGTCTTATCTTTCCGGTCAATTCCTTTACGGATAGCATCCTGATGTGATCCGGAAAAAGCCGTAAACACAAGTGAACCTGCGTACGGGTGACGAGGGTGAACCGGAAGTCCAGAAGCATTGACAACAGTATCAACGATTTCATCCATGTTCGAGAAATCAAGACCCGTATCAATCCCACGGGAATATAGGTTAAGACCAAGGATCGAAACGTCCAGATTACCGGTACGCTCACCGTGTCCGAAAATAGTTCCTTCAACTCGGTCTGCACCGGCAAGAAGAGCAAGTTCGGTAGCAGCAGTGGCACATCCCTGATCGTTATGTGCGTGAAGACTTACCGATGTCTCGTCAAGGTATGGATATTTATTACAGAACACTTCAATCATATCCGCATACTGATTTGCTGGTCTTCTTTCAACTGTTGCAGGAAGGTTAACTACAAAGTCTTTCTTTTTAGAAGGACCCCATGTCTCTTTAACGGCTTTACACATATCAATCACGAAATCCAAATCACAGTCTGTAAACTCTTCAGGCGAGAACTCATACGCCATAATGTCAGACATTCCTGCTTTAGCAACATAGTCTTTGATCAACTGCGTTCCATTGACCGCCATGTTTTTCACGTCTTCACGGGACATGTTGAAAACCATCTTTCCATGCAAATCAGAAGCAGCCACGTATCCGTGGATCATTGCCTGCTTTGCTCCCTTAAGAGATTCAACGGTTTTCTCGATAAGGTGCTCACGCATTTGAACAAGAACAGATATGCGCACATCATCTGGAATATGGTTTTCTTCAATAAGCTGACGGACAAAATCGTAATCATCCTGTGAAGCTGACGGGAAACCGACCTCAATCTCTTTAAAACCGATATCCACAAGCATTTTGAAATACTTCAGTTTTTTCTCAGGGCTCATCGGAACAGGTAGAGCCTGGTTTCCATCTCTAAGGTCAACCGAGCACCACGTTGGAGCTTCTGTTATAACTCTGCTAGGCCATTGGCGATTCTCTATCGGAATAGGCTCCGGCTGCTTATATTTTGGTATATTTGTCATGTTTGTACCTTATTAAAAGTCCAGATTATTTTTTGTGCTTCTAATATATATAATTTTCACTAAAAGACTAATAGGGTTTTACAGTAATTTGCCCGCTGGAAATATATCATTTTATTATTATCTCCACTTTGCCTTACATTTCAGCGCTATGGGCAAAAAAAAAGCTGCCAATTGGCAGCTTTTCTAATCTCAAAATGTTAACTTAAATATCTTTCATTTTTGGTTCAAGATAGTTAACACAACTAGTCAAGCTAGCCAGCTCCGGATAATCTTCTTCCGGCACTTCAACTTTATACTGTTTTCTGAGTTCCATAACGATGTCAAGGAAATCCATAGAATCAAGATCGAGTTGATCTCTCAGGCGTTCGTCCGGATTAATTCCGTCACAGTCACCTTCTGGAAGGATATCGTTAATTATGTCTATTACTGCTTGTGCGATGTCGTCTCTAGTCATGATTTACCTCAAAAGTAGTTCTGTAAAAAAAGAAGTTAAAATTGTTACATTAAGTATTAATCGGCCTAATGTAACACTAGATTTTTAGTCTACAAATTTCTTTAGAATAAGAACTGAATTTATTCCAAGCATACCGAAAGACATATTAAGGATATGATCAATGCCATCAACCTTTACTGGATCTTTCAGCACCATATTCGGAAGTTCACATTCAGGATCAACTTCATCCACATTCATACAAGGGTGAATAACACCATCTTCAAAAGAAGGGATATTACCAGCAAGTTCAAGTGCTCCAGCAGCCCCCATTGCGTGTCCGATAAATCCTTTAGTATTATTCACATAAGGCTTATTTTTACAATCTGCAAAGACCTTACGAACAGCGTCGCATTCCTGAATATCTCCAAGTGGAGTTCCAGTTGCGTGCAGGTTGACAATGTCGATATCTTCAGGAGAAACGCCACTTCGATCAAAAGCTTTCTGAAGGCATTCAGCCTGTCTTTCTTTATTAGGAAGAACAGGATTGCCGGCATCAGAATTCATTGCATATCCAACGATTTCACCGTAAATTTTAGCACCACGAGCTTTTGCATCATCAAGGCGCTCTAGTGTGTAAAGAGCTCCACCTTCAGAAATAACGATCCCATTTCGAGCTTTATCGAAAGGACGACTCGCTTTTGTTGGATCTTCGTGTTCTGCAAGAGCCCCCTGGCTTTTAAAGCTGGCAAAAATACCAAACGTTCTGATACTTTCTGATATTCCTCCGGCAATAGCAACATCGACTTCATTAAGCATCAGTTGCTGATAGCCTTGGATAAGCCCCGCATTTCCTGCAGCACATGCAGCCCCAATACAAAAATGAGGACCTGTAATGCCCATGTTGATAGTCACTTCTCCAGCCGGGTTATTTGAAACCGAGCGTGGATTGTGGTGATGACTCCAATATTTAACTTCGTAGTCAAATTGACTAAGATTGTATACTTCGTTCTCTGTCTCTACGTTTCCGTGCTCTGTCGTTCCAACAAATACACCAATTTGAGCTCTGTTTTCATCTGTAATCTCGATTCCAGAGTCTTTGATTGCCTCGTTTGCACAATAGATAGAAACAGATCCGGCACGAGTTCCTGTGCGCAGCTGTCTTTTGTTTTGATATTTCAAAGTGTCAAAGTCACATATTCCAGCAGGCGCAGTACCAATATAGCGCATATCCATGTTTTGAATCCCAGAAACTCCGTTAAGCAAGCTATGACGAAATTCTTTAAGATTATTACCGTTTGGCGCGGTCAATCCGATACCTGTGATAACTATTCTTTGTCGGTCTGTTGACATCACTTCTCTTCCTGTTCTATTTCATTGTTTATTATTCATTTATATTTAACGCACAAAATTAAGCTTAAAGTTAAGATTAGTCAATTATGATTTT
>JAUVCU010000306.1 GCA_030590715.1 Lentisphaeria bacterium | reverse complement strand
GTCGATAAAAGTGAATTTCATCTGACCATCAGTCTTAACCGCATGGCAAACAAGTTCTCCCAGCTTTGAGCAGCTCGCATTCAAAACCTTCGTCCCGAAAAAATCAATAACACCGCTGTTACGGCGGAATTTACGTTCAAGCAATAAAGAAGGTAGAAACCCAATAACGACTTTCAGCTTTGAAATAAAGGTGTTGTTCTCAAGAAAATCCCACTCAATAGTATTCCGGCAAATATTTTCAGAATACTTATAATCGAGAGGGCATGCTCCAAAGACTCCGTATTTCGAATTAGTAAGGTGAGCCAGATCCGGATCTGAAATGTACTTGTCATAATTTTTGATGCTCACTCCAACCAGACTCAAGCGGTTTGTCAGAACATACCAGTACATAGAGGCATTGCGGATTAAATAAGAGTTCACGTTAAAAAGCGAAAGAGTCAAAGATTCCTTTCTTCGCCCCACAACACTATGATTTTTAAAGATCTTTACGCCAAACACTATTTTTCGTACGACAAGTGAGAAAAAAATGGGAGTGGTTAAAAAGAGAAAAAGCTTTAATGCAAGGATTTTTTCAAAGAACCGTTTCGCAGCTCTTACCGGAAGGAAAAAGACAGACCTCCTGGCACGAAAGCGCAACTCTGTATTTCTTTTCTCACGAAAAGAAACGGCATATTCTGACTGGCTATACGCGGCGTATTTTTTTAAAATAGCATCAACATGCTCAGCCCAACTAAATATTTGAGATTCCTTCATCCCCATCCGGCTCATCTGATTTAAAGAAGCTTCAGACGTTAAGCAACGAGTCAATTTCTCACAAATATCATCTACGGACTCAGCCTGGCAAACTACTACAGCATTGTTCACGACCTCCTGAAAGTGGAGAGAGCTGGAACAAATCACCGGAGTGCCGCACGCCATGGCATTAACCACATTGTGCCCGAACTCTTCTGACGAGCCGGGAGAGATGTAGACTGCTGCCATTTTTGTAATGGCCGGTTTAAATTTATAAGGAAGGTTCGTAATAAATTTTATGTTATGAGAATAAATCAGGTGATTCGCATATTGCTCAATTTTCTTTACCCCCGCCCCCGCTTTGCCCACCAGAACGAGGTCGAATGATTGCTTTAATACTTCAGGAAGAAGATCATATGCTTTTATCAGATTCATAAGGCCTGAGTCATTATCTGAAATATCAGAAAAACACAAAATGAAATTATCCCGAATTCCATATCTGACCTTAAGAGCACCGCGATCAACAATGACTCCACGATTATATTTTTTATGATCGCAGCCCGGGTAATTAATAAACGCTTGTGAGTTATCCAGCTTTACGGATTTGTTACATTGATCTAATACGTATCGGTTCGCACAAACAATATTGTTTATCTTACGCAGGTTCAACGGGACGATCTTCTTCAGATAAAACCGTTTGTAAAACGGCAATGAATCAATGCATTCAGGAATCAAAACCTGGTGTAGAGCTGAAATAGTGAAAATAGGGTATCTGCAAAAAAGTTGCTTTCCGGCATCGGGCAGAACCAAAATATCAAATGCGGAAAAGTTGACCCGAAACGGCAGGACAAAAAGGTGCCAGAAGGTTCTGATATAAGATGCTGAAAAAAGATTGCTGCACTGCACGAAAACTATATTTTTTTTCTTGACCGGGAAAGATTCTTTATCTCTGTTAAAAATGAGAATGTAGACACTATGGTTTTCGGAAAGTTCACGGGCAATATTTTCAATATAAATGGAAGCATCCGAATTGTCCGATTTATAGGTCAGCGCACTTAAAAGTATTCTGTACATCCAATCCTCACTTTACGTTCAAATTAAACAAACCGGTATCCTACTGTGGCACAATCATTTTGCTCTGTAAAGCTGAGTTTAAAGTTTACACTTCATTTAATTGAGATTTCATGCTTTGGAGCTATAGTTTTCCAACACGATAAAACCTCCAACCAGATAACCTTGTATTGATCAGATGAGTAAAAAAAAAGTAGAGTACGATGAAAGCACAATTCAAAGCCTGAGTGCACTTGAACACATCCGTAAGCGACCTGGAATGTATATTGGGAAAATGGGTGACGGTTCAAATCCGGACGACGGTATTTACGTCCTGCTCAAAGAGATAATCGATAACAGTATCGATGAATATATAATGGGTCACGGTAAACGGGTCAATATCACTATTGAAGGCGACCTGGTAACGGTGCGCGACTTCGGTCGTGGTATTCCTCTGGGAAAAATGGTGGAATGCGTATCACAGATCAATACAGGTGCAAAATATAACTCTGATGTATTCCAATTTTCGGTAGGACTGAACGGGGTTGGAACAAAGGCGGTAAATGCTCTTTCTCAAGAATTCAAAGTCCGCTCATACAGAGAAGGAAAATACCGTGAAGCTTGCTTTAAGAATGGAGTGATTGTCTCAGACGAAGAAGGTGAATCAGATGAGCCGAACGGAACAATGATGTCTTTCGTTCCCAGCTATGAACTTTTTCCAAAATTTAAATATCGCGTCGAGTACATAGAAAAACGTTTGTGGATGTATGTTTTCCTAAACAGCGGTTTATCAATCTATTTTAACGATCAGCGCTACTACTCGAAAAACGGTCTGAGTGATCTGATCGAATCTGAAGTTGGAGAAGAAAAGCTTTACTCGATAATTCACCACAAAGAGGACACGCTCGAATTCTCATTCTGTCATACGGTGAACTACGGGGAGAACTACCATTCATTTGTGAACGGTCAGTATACCAATGACGGAGGAACTCATCAGTCTGCATTCCGTGAAGGGATCCTTAAAGGTGTTAATGAATTCTCGGGAAAATCATTTCAGGGATCGGATGTCCGTGACGGGATCGTTGGATCAATTGCAATCAAGGTCATGGAACCTGTTTTTGAATCTCAAACAAAAAATAAGCTGGGAAATACCGACGTAAAAGGTTGGGTTGTCAGCAAAGTTAAAAATGCGATTGTAGATTATCTGCACAAAAATCTTACGGAAGCGGATTATCTTTTAGACAAAGTTGCCCTGAATGAGAAAACGAGAAAAGAGATTCAGGCGATAAAGAAGCAGTCGAAAGATAAAGCGAAGAAAATGAC
>JAUVCU010000251.1 GCA_030590715.1 Lentisphaeria bacterium | reverse complement strand
AATCTGGTGTACGCAGATCTGAAAAAGTCGGGATTATCACCGGAAGCGAAAAAAACAGCGAGCCAGGCGGAACACGAAAATCCACTTTATGTGAGAGCATACCAGATTTACGAAGAGGAGCGAAAGCGTGAGCAGTGGATCACATTTGATGACATGCTTCTGATGGGCTGGGAACTTCTGGTTTCTTTTCCTGATCTTTGCGATTTTATCCAGCAATCTTACGATATGGTTTTGGTGGATGAGTTTCAGGATTTGAACTTATCTCAATACGAAATGCTCGGCATCATTGTTGAAAAACATAAAAATTACATGGCTATCGGCGATGATGACCAGTGTATTTATGAATGGCGCGGTGCCAGTCCCCGGTTTATTCTCGGATTCGAGAAGCATTATAAATCCAAAGTTTACACGATTAGCGACAATTTTCGATGTACAGCCCAGCAGACGATGCTCGCCAATTCGGTTATCTCCTGCAATAAAAAACGGTATAAAAAACTGTTGAATCTGACCAAAGGTTTCGACGGGAATACGTATATTGAAAAGTTCAAAAACGACAGTGAAATGTCAAAAGCTCTTTTCGGGAGGGTCAAAGATCTCCTGCAAAATGGCGAATCGATTGATGAAATTGCGATTCTGATTCGATTGTATTCGCAGACTGCTTTCCTTGAAGCTGAAATGATCGAGCACAATATGGCGTACGATGTGGTCGGCAGTGTTCCTTTTTATGAAAGATCCGAATTGACCGTGCTTTTCAAATATCTTGCATGGGCGATGCAGGAAAAAGAGATTGCGTTAAACGGCTTGCCTTTGGATATGCGCCAGCGCGACCGCTATGTGGAGCGTTTCAAATCGATCATAAATAAACCGCGCCGCTATGTGTCGAATATTATGATTGATGAAATATGCAATCAGGCAATGGGGACCGGCGTTTCTATTCTGGATGTTCTGAAGGCTCGTCTGGATTCGTTCAAACGCGGAACAAAGCACAAAATGAGTTCGTTTATCAAGTTTTCCAACCAGTTAATTAAAAGAGTGAACAGCGACAGTACGGCTTCGAATGTTATCAGCTGGCTGATCAAAGATATTGATTACGAAAAATTCCTTCTTGAAGTGAGCGGTGTTCGCGAAACGGGAATGACAAAAGTTCAGACAGTTGAGGTTCTCAGGCAGTTTGCCGAGAATCGCGGTAACTGTAAACAGTTTTTGGACTATATAGTTCACCTTTCTACAGCACGACGCAGAATGGGCACAGAGAACCGCTTAAAGATAATGACCCTCTACCGTGCGAAAGGGCTTGAGTGGATGCACGTATTTATTCCAAATGTAAATATCGGCGTTATTCCGTTTGGTTTTTCCAAAAAAGAGGTTGCCAATACAAAAAGGGTCGACGAGCTTGAAGCGGAGCGCAGGCTTTTTTATGTTGGAATTACCCGTTCTAAAATGAATTTGTACCTTTATCAGACCAAAGATTCTGCTCCGAGCAACTTTCTGACGGAAGTCGCCGCGGATAAAGTTCTGGAAAATTCCAAGCAGATAGAGGGCTGGCTGGCAGGGAAGACTGTTTTCGCTCACAATGAGTTGATCGATCTTTCTATGAAGCTTAAGATATTTAATCTGGACCGCTATTTTAAACTTTGGGCTCGATTTGAACCGCCATTCGTTGCTAACGCCCAGAACGCATTAAAGCATCTTCCTGTAGTTTTTGATAGTGTTGACCCTAAAGATACTCAATCTCTTATTGAGAGCAGCAGATTGGCTCAGAAGGTCTCATCTTCGTATTTCTCTGATGGATTAGCGGTTTTGAAAGAGAGTTTGAACCTCTCTGTTAAAAACTCTGATATAGATTCACTTAAAAAGAGCGCTCTGAGGATTCAGAACAAAGCAGACCAGTTTGAAGGATTTCTGGATTCGTGTGAGATTGCCGAGGAATTCGATTTTGATGAAGATAAGCTGATCGAATGTTTTGTGGAATTGGGGTGGGTTGAATCTGATTATTCGAATGTGACAATAAAAGGGAGCAAAGCTGGCGGTATCATTCAGAACTCTTCGAAAGAGATAGCCTGGAACCCTAAAGTTGTTACAAATGCAGAGTTGGTTGACATTGTCACATTTAAGAAACCGCGCGATATAAGTGAATTTATTTCGACAACAAAACTTGCTGCAACGTTTGGTATTGATGATTACCAGCTGTTTGAATATCTTGAGAAGCTTGGATGGATCCTGAAACACGGTATCAGATACGTTTTAACTTCTGTAGGTGACTCAAAAGGAGGCAAATACAGAAAAGGACAAAAAAATAAGAGAACGATTGTATGGCCTCCCGAAATCACCTCTGAAGAGGCGTTTATTGACTTTTAAGAACAAGTTATTAACAGGTTGTTAACTTGTTCTTTTTTGAGCTCATTCTCTGCTTGCAAATTGTCCCTAATTCATGTCATTTTTATTTTCCCTTTTTCTTCCCTAATTAGTTTTACGCAATTTATTTAATCAAGCACAAAAATGTTCTTGAAAGAAAATGATGCAGATGCTTGGTTTTATGTTTATCTTTGTCTAACTTGCTTATTATAAGGCGAATGTGTTTGTGTATATGCATTGTGTTCTCTTTTTTTATATAATTTTTGTCAAACTTATTTTGGCATTTTCTGACAGGAAAGTGAGCAAAGAGTATTGCTAATATTATTTCTTTGGTATAATAAAAAAAATCGTAAAAAAAACGACTTTATTTTTGTGTTTAAATCCAACGCTTTATGACGAATTTAACAAGTTATTAACAATTTGTTCACAAGTTGCTCGCTTGACAGGAATTTTGAAGCTTTTTGTATGTTTTTGGGCTTACTCGAGAAATATATTTCACAATCAGCACAATGCCCCGAGCCTGCTCTATACTTTCGTGATTTAAACATTATCCTCATTTTAATGATATGTAATAAGTGAATTCTATTGTTGTATTTAGGGTGAAAATCCATATATTTTAGCGCATAATTAAATATAGAATTTAGATGATAGAGAAAGCAGATATGAGCGAACCTGAATTATACTTTTTTGATATGGATCACACCTTGATCGATAATGACTGTGATGTTTCCTGGAAAGAGTTTTTGGTACAAAAGAAACTTGCACCGGAAAACGCATTGGAAAAAGCGGATTATTTTTTCGATGAGTACGTTAAGGGTCAATTGAATTTTGATGATTTTTTGGATTTTCAGTTGGAGGAATTTATTGGAAAAAGTGAATCGGAGATGAAGGAACTTGCACAAGCTCACTTCGAGGAGATTGTGAAAACAAAAATTTACAGCGAAGCGAGAGTCTTGGTAAAGAAAGCTTTGGATTCCGGGAAAATCGTTTCACTGCTGACTGCGACTAATGATGTTCTTGCTGTGCCGGTTGCCCACGAACTTGGGATTGAGCATATTTGTTCTACGACACTGGAATTTGTCGATGAAGCATATACCGGAAAGATTGTCGGACCTTATTGTGGCAGTGAAGGGAAAATCGCCCACGCCAAAGCATTCTGCAAAAAGCATTCTGTTGAACTCAGCGATGTTGAGTATTATGGCGACAGCTTGTCTGACCAATATATACTGGGAGCAGTCGGATACCCTGTTGTCGTAAATCCGGGTGAGCCTCTCTCTGAAATAGCTGAAGCTAATAACTGGAAAATAATTTATGTAAAGTAATTATCTGTTTATCGGCAATATCAATCAAAGACTATTAAACTTGTTTATTCATTAAACGTACGTTTTTACAATTTTTAAGGAATCAATAATAATGACAAAACCCTGGCAAGGATTCACTCCTGGAGGTTGGCAGAAAACTGTCGATGTTCG
>JAUVCU010000328.1 GCA_030590715.1 Lentisphaeria bacterium | reverse complement strand
AAAATCACACTTGAAGCAATCATCAACAGCTCTAAGGCAGAACAGCCTGAACAATACGTCATATAGGACAGGATTAACCTTGCCGAAGCAAGGTTAATTTAACTACCCATAGCTGGCAGCTCTGCGCCTGTCATCTTCCTTTATTACATTTAACTGGTGCTGCAGATCATTTAATTCTCTCCGCCAGAAAGAATCACTACCCCAGTCCGGAAAATTGTGTTGAAACTTATAGTCAGAAGACTGCCTTGCGCACCAGGAAAGAAAATACAATATTCTCAGCATTCTCAACGGTTCGATCAGCTTGACGGAAAAATAATCGAACTCTACAAACTGTTCATAACCATCCAGCATCAGGTCGAATTCCCGGCGGCTATTGTGAAAATGATCTGGTAACAGCAGCCATAAATCCTGCACGGCAGGCCCCATCATCATATCATCAAAGTCGATCAGCATTAAGCCTTCATCCATGCGATTCAAGATATTGGCACAATGACAATCAGCATGTATCCGAATATATTCAAAATCGTCGAAACGCGGTGCAACCAGCAAAATAATTTCATCCATCACGCGCCTGAAAGACTCTTTATACGACGAAGTTATAAAGTCACCGGCAAGCAGATAATCCACTTCCTTCCGTGTCAATTTCTCAGGATGTAGAACAACACGGTTCTCAGCTGAGCCTCTGGCTCCAACCATATGCATGCGCCCGATCAAGCTTCCCATTCTATTCCAGGACTCATCGTCAAGCACTTCAAATTTACGGCCGCCACGCTTTTCAAAAACAGCAAAAAAGATACCATCTTTCTCTCCGAGCGTACTTCCATTGGCAAGTTTAATAGGCGGAACAACAGGCACATCTTCTTCATAGCACTCTATAGTAAAATCATGTTCGTCCTGAATCGCTCCCTTCAACCACCTGTCAGGCCGGTAAAACTTTGCAACCAGCCGATCTTTCTCGACCGTCTCCAGCTCATAAACCCTATTAATATAACTGGGAAAAGACGATGCAAAACCGGTCAAATTAATCCCCAGAGCTTCCTCCACAATATCAATTACAACATGAGGCGTAAGATCTTCAAATTTCATTTTCTCTCCAGAATTATACCGCAAGCGGTAAGTTTCTTATTCATCTAGGTGCTGTGCTTGAACTTAAGTGTGAAGCTCAAAAGCTAAGGTTTAACCCGTGCTGAGTGTAATTAGTGGCGGCAAACAATCAATCTTTAGATAACACCCTTAAATCAAAACATCAAGTAAAAAAGCAGTCAACCAAAACAAGCTAATATTTTTTAGCTTAGACATTGCTTTAATCCCCAAAGAAAGCAATACTAATCTTTATTAGCTATAACTAACAAACAAACAAATGAACAACAATGACTAAAAACTGCTTATTATTCACCGATAAAGTTGCGGCCGGTTTTCCATCCCCGGCAACAGACTACGTAGAAAGACCACTAGACCTGAACGAGCACCTTATAACGCGACCAGCTGCAACATTTTTTGTCAGAGCCAGCGGAGATTCCATGATAAATGCGGGAATCCACTGCGGTGACCTGCTGATTATTGACAAGTCTGCAAACGCAGTAAACAACAGCATTATCCTTGCAATCCTAAATGGTGGATTCACCGTAAAACGACTGGAACTGTCACCGACTGGTCCAATCCTTCATCCCGAAAACCCCAGCTACCCGCCAATTGTAATAACGCAGGAAATGGAATTTTCAGTATGGGGCGTTGTTACAACTGTTATCCATTCGCTTAACGGCAGAAAAATATGATAGCCCTCGTCGACTGCAATAACTTTTATGCATCCTGCGAACGGCTTTTCCGCCCCGATTTAGCCAATCGACCTATTGTCGTTTTATCAAATAACGACGGATGCGTCGTCGCTAGATCAAACGAAATAAAAGCACTCGGAATAAAGGCTGGAATACCATTTTTCAAAGTCAAAAATACACTTAAAAAACACAATGCCGTCATATTTTCATCCAATTATACACTTTACGGAGACATATCATCCCGCGTTATGTCAACCCTCTCACAATTCGCTCCCGAAATGGAAGTATACTCGATCGACGAAGCCTTCCTTGACTGGAGCTCCTTACCTAGAATCGACTATATAAAATATGGCGACCGAATTAGGCACACAGTATGGAGATGGGTCGGCATCCCCGTTGGAATAGGAATAGCTCCAACCAAAACACTTGCAAAACTGGCCAACCATATCGCTAAAAAAAACACAGGGGTATTTTCGATAACAACACCAGAAGAACGCGACAATGTGCTGAAAGTAACAGAAATTGAAGAGGTCTGGGGAATTGGCAGCCGCACCAGTGAAAAACTTAAAACAGCGGGAATAAGAACAGCACTTGATTTAGCTGCCGCAGACAAAACATATCTACGGAACAAATTCAATATAAACCTTGTAAGAACAGCCTACGAGTTGTGTGGTATTCCGAGCATAGAATTTGAGGATGTACCACCGAGCAGAAAGAGCGTGAGCTCATCCAGATCATTCAGAAATCCGGTAACCAGCAGACAACAGATAAAAGAAGCCGCATCGAGCTACGCGTCAATTGTCGGCCAAAAACTAAGAAAAGAGGGGCTACATACGGCTTCATTAACCGCTTATGTTCAAACCAACAAAAACAAAACAACAGTGAGCCAGCACCACGAGTCTCTGTGCACTACTTTTGTACAGCCGACAAATGACACGATAGAGCTGAGCAGAACAGCTTCTCAAATGGTAGAAAAACTATACAAATCAGGGTTCGGCTATCAAAAATGCGGGGTTATTGCAAACAACCTCTCTGATGAGAAAAAGACACTACAGGATCTCTTTGCTCAACCGAGAAC
>JAUVCU010000211.1 GCA_030590715.1 Lentisphaeria bacterium | reverse complement strand
GATCTTAATAACGCATTGCTATCGTTTATTCTTACGGGATACAACGGTTTCTCTACCGCGGCAGGTTACATTGGTCATAAATACAAAGTTGATCACGATGTGAGCCTGCTTATTCCTGAGCTTTGGTCTCTCATGTCACAGAGAGAACGTGATGCTGATTCGATGATCAAAAACGGCTTCCTTGAAAAAGTTGAAGACTTTAATCTTAAGGGAGAAAAGGTCCTTGGTTCACGCCTTGGCTACCGTATTACCGATGCATTTGTCAACCAGTACCTTGGTAAAGTATTTGAGAATCCTAACTCTGTATTTGCAGAAGACATGCTTAAACCGGAACTCCAAAATCGTGAAGACTTTGCTGATGGTATAAAAAATATCTGTGAAGCTCAAGAGAAAGTTGCCAAGTCATACATCGAATCAGGAAGTATTGAAGGATTTATTCCTCCTCTGAAAGCTCTGATCTATATCATGGCTGAAGGTTCATTCGAAGGTAAAACGATTGATAGTCCTGCGTTCCGAGAACTGTTTTCTCGAGAATATGTAATCAACAGCAACTGGTACAACGAGCGTCTTGCCATTAAACAACAGCGTAAAATAGCATGCAACAAGATGCACGTTGAATATCTGAGAGACTTTGTAAGTCATGACCACAATGCATATGAAGTTGAGCGTTTAGGAATTCAAAAGCGCCTTGAGGATATTGATAAGCACCTTGCGTGGGTTAAGTCAGATTTATATCTTGAGAATATTACTGGTACTCTCGGAGCAGACCCGCTTTTTCGAAATTAATAGTTGACAATAGCTCTGTCATACCTTGGCAGAGCTCAATTTTATTATATCCGGTTTGGTAAATAGTTTGTTTTCGTGGCATTATTGTAGAACAAAGCTGTACAATTGTAGTAGTATTGTTTACTACTAAACTACTGTTAACAGCTCAATTTATACTTCAAATGGTTACATATTAGCTTTTTTATTAATTTGTTTGAGCTCAAATCAATCGATAAAGCCAAAAGATAACTACCGCTTGCGGTATAATAGAGCAGCAGCTATCATCTAACTCTTATTTAAAAGGTCTTTTATTATGAGCAAGAATGAAAAACAACCAACTCATTTAAAGAAAGAGCTGTCATTTATTCATGTTTTCAGTCTGGCAGCTGGAGCCATGATCAGTTCAGGAATATTTATCCTTCCCGGCCTTGCCTTTAATCAAGCCGGACCGGCAGTCATTATTTCGTATTTCTTCGCGGGTGTACTGGCTCTAACCGGTGTGTTCAGCGTTGCCGAGCTTTCCACGGCTATGCCCCGAGCTGGAGGAGACTATTACTATGTGAATAGAAGTATGGGTCCTATGTTCGGAACAATATCCGGCGTCATGAGCTGGTTTGCTCTTTCGCTCAAAACTGCATTTGCAATATTCGGTATCGCAGAGGTTATTTACCTGATGTCCGGCTTCAATGTCACTTTCGTATCAATTATCGTTTGTGGACTTTTTATGGCGCTGAACATTTTTGGAGTCAAAGAAGCCGCGAAATTGGAGGTTGGCCTCGTTGTGTGCCTTCTCGTTCTTATGGGATTATACGTGATTTTGGGCTTGCCTCATGTAAGTGTTCCCCAGTTTGAACCTTTTGTTCCCAATGGCTTTAATTCTGTGTTACTGACGTCGGGATTTGTATTTGTCTCCTTTGGGGGCTTACTCAAGGTCTCAAGTGTTTCAGAGGAGGTTATTAATCCTCAACGAAATATAACTTTGGGGATGATCACCGCAGTTATTGTAGTTACAATTTTGTATGCATTACTGCTCACGGTCACCATCGGAATTTTACCTGCCGACGAATTGAGAACCTCTCTCACTCCTGTTGCAGATACAGCTCGTATTTTCACCGGTTCTCCTGGATTCTACGCCATTACCATTGCGGCAATGTTAGCATTTATCACTACTGCAAATGCGGGGATAATGTCTGCATCACGGTATCCTATGGCATTAAGTCGAGATAAACTGCTTCCTCCGTTTATAAGTAAAATAAGCCCTCGTTTCGGTACTCCGGTTCTTTCTGTGCTGTTTACTGGAGGTTTTATTATCTTAGCTCTGTTCTTGCCTCTTGAGATATTAGTTAAGGCCGCGTCGACAGTGGTTCTTACCTCGTATGTTCTCTCTAACCTGGCAATAATTATCCTTCGAGAAAGCCGGCTGCAGAATTACCGTCCATCATTCAAAGCTCCATTATACCCGTGGATTCAGATAGTCAGTCTGGTGATTTTCTCCTTTCTTATCATTGATATGGGAATGGCAACCGTTGAAATAAGTGTGGGTCTCATTATCGCGTCACTGCTGCTTTACTTTTTTTACGGAATAAAGAAAACAAATTCGGAATATGCGTTTCTGCATCTCATTGCGCGCTTGGGCAACAAAGAACTAGATTCTTACGATTTGGAATCAGAACTAAAAGGAATAATTCATAACCGTGACGAAGTGGTGCAGGACCGGTTTGATGCCGCGGTACACAATGCAACGGTGCTAGATATTGAAGATGAGAAAAGCCAGGATGAGCTCTTCACTGCAGTCTCGGAGCTCCTTGAGCTGAAGCTATCACTCTCAAAAGAAGAGATACACCAATTGTTGACAGAACGGGAGCAAGACAGCAGTACGGTTCTGATGCCTACAGTTGCTATTCCACACCTGATGATAAAGGGTGAAGGTGTCTTTGACCTCGTACTTGTCCGCAGTAAAAACGGCGTGTATTTCACCAAAGAAGCCCCGGCCGTCAAGGCAATTTTTGTGATTGTTGGTACAAGAGATGAGCGTCGTCTCCACCTGCAGTCTCTTGCGGCCATAGCACAGACCATACAAGCCCCTGACTTCAACCGTCGCTGGGATGAAGCTAAAAATGAAAATCACTTAAGAGACGTTTTCTTGCTCAGTGAACGCAAGAGATTTTAAGATCATTCTTAAGATAAAACAAAACTATTTTTTACATAATTTAACCTAAAGCGGCGAAGCGACAACCAAACTTATATTCTGACAGGATTTACAAGATCATTATGATCATATAGATCCTGTCTAAAAAAAGTCTTTGCCAAAACGCGCCCGTCTGCGAAGCAGGCCTGGAATACTTCGAAGGCAAAACTTTAAAAGGAAGTATCCAAGAGATCAAACGTAAATAATGTAAACCTAAGGCTTGAAAACATGAAACATAAAACCACCCGGTTACTTATTGATATAGCCATGTTTGTTTCAATTTGTTTTCTTGCCGGTACAGGCTTGCTAATTCACTACCGATTAGTCCCGGGTTATCTTGGGGGACACGGCCTGACATTGCTGGGACTTACGCGACATGAATGGGGCTATTATCACCTCTGGATTGCCTACATCCTGATATTTTTCATTATTGTTCATCTAGTCCTGAACTTTGCTTTTATAAAGAATATTATTGCTTTGAGAAAACGCTGGCTCGTGATTGTTGGATGCTTGATTGGACTTTTTATTACTCTTTTTTTTCTGCTCATGCCTGTTGAACGAATAGATGGGGATTTCAAAGGGCACAGAGCAAGACTCCAAGGAAAGCAAGCCAAATAGATCTGGTATTATAGCTCTAACCAATGCACTGAAAAAATACAATTCCATCAGGTATTGCTTCGTGAAAACAGATGGAGTAAAATGCTGTTTTGCGACACTCATCATAATATTGTGAAAGAGGTGCATTATGCATTAAAAAAGGGATTTCTTTTTTCGGTGTTTTCAGTATCGCCTCTGGCGCAATGATCAGTTCCGGCATCTACATTTTACCGGGCCTGGCTTTTTCAAAAGCAGGACCAGCCGTGTTTATTTAATATTTCTTGGCTGGGGTATTTGCTCTTTTGGGGATTTTTAGTGTTATTGAACTATCAACGGCAATGCCGAAAGACGGTAGTGATTATTACTTTATTAATAAAACTTTTGGCCCTATGCTCGGTACTATCTCAGGGTTTCACGGTTGGTTTGCCTTATCGTTAAAAAGTGATTTCGGAATTTCTGAAATAATTCTTATATATACCGGATTTAACCCTTTGTTATCCGGCATCTTTTTATGCGCATTCTAATATTATCGGTGTTAAAGAAGCAGCCATATTTCAGGTCGTGATGATAGTCTGTTTACTGTCATTTATGCTTATTTAAAATCCATAAAGCCAGCATCTTTAAGACATTTTCACACAGCCCTGTAGGCAAGCATCTATGCCAGAATATCCAGAGTGACTTCTGTCTATTTCATAATGCGGGAT
>JAUVCU010000353.1 GCA_030590715.1 Lentisphaeria bacterium | reverse complement strand
TATCCGTAAGATTACTGTTTATATGGATAACTTCGTGGAAGAGTTTATGGCCAAAGTTAAACTTGAGCAGCTCGAGTCAGAATAATTAATTTTTAGCTAAGGTTTACAATTATGGCTCGCAAAAAGAGAAGATCACAGTTGAATGCAATCGATGAAATCAATATGACTCCGTTGATTGATTTGACGTTTTTATTATTGATTATTTTTATGATAACCACTCCGTTGATGGAAAATGCGGTAGATGTATCTCCGCCTGAAATGGATGCAGAAGATCTACCCGAAGAAAATAACCGGACTGTAAATCTGGACAAAGACGGGAATATTGTTTTTGAAAAGCAAATGATGAACAAATCTTCATTACTGTCAAAACTGAAGATGATACACGGAACTAACCAGAAAGTTAATCTGTTTGTTCGTGCGGATGGAGACAGGCCTTACAGGCAGGTTATGAATCTTATGAAGACGGTGAAGTCAGCTGGATTCAAGAATGTTTTTCTTGTTACAAGGGCTGAGTAGGTTTTGTTTTTGCAGTAAGGGATTATTACCCCAGGCAAAAAAAAATCTGCAGCTTTTTAGTAAAAGCTACAGATGAAGTTTAGTTAAAATTTACGTTAGCTTAACGCAGAGGCCATTGTTTCACCGGCTTTGACCAGTGTTTCAACGCCAATTTTACTGTTTTTCAGAAGGTCTTCAGAAAACTCGATGCAATCTTTCTGGAAAATGAGCACAATCGTAGAACCTCCGAAATCGAAATAACCTTTCTCTTCCATTTTTTCAATATTAGTTCCACTGAAGGTCTGGTGGATACCGGCAACACCGAATGCTCCAACTTCCATGAATGCAATTTTTCCGAACTTTTCCGTTTGGACAATAGTGTATTCACGTTTGTTGACGCAGAAAATTTTCTCTTTAGAAGCAAGTGCAATAGGGTTTACCGAGTGGTATTTACCTTTTACTTTCACTTGTTCGATGACAGTTCCGTTGCAGGGAAAGTGAAATCGGTGATAGTCTGCAGGACAAAGTCGCACAACTGCCGCCTTACCTCCGTCAAATTCTGTAATATCTCTATCGAAAAGGCTTTGTAGAGTGTCTTCGACTCCTTTTACTTTAACTTTAGAAGACTCTCCTAAATCATCGTAAACAAGTAGCCGCCCGTCTGCAGGGCTGGAAAAGTCTGATTCTTCCGCGCTGAAAGGTCGTGAACCATCCTGTAGTTTTCTTGTAAAAAAATCATTAAAACACGTGAATTCATCTTCTTCTTTCAGAAATTCAGATGTATTGATCTCTAAATCTTCAATTGCACCCGCAATTTTCCGTTTAGATAAAGAAGAGTTGAAATACCAACCAAGAATTCGACTCAGAATTGATGAACCGAAAAGAAAAGAGGAAAAAACTTTTCCACTTAGAGTCTGGTAAGCCCATTTTATTGATGCGTCACCCATCACTGCTTCTCGACACAATTTTCCCGTGTGTCGATCAAAATACTCTATGACATCCAGTTGCTTAGACATAAAACTGCACATCCCCAATTAGTTTTACTAAAAAAATATGGGCATTACTATGATGCAATTACAGTTTTTAGCAACCATTTCTTTCGCATGGCAGGGGGCGCACGAGTTAAATAGCTGAGCCTCATGACATTTAGATTTGTTATTAATCAGGCAAAGGGGCTTATCCGCTTCATTGCTTTTGGTAAAAGCTCTATCAGGTAGTCCGCGGTCGTTGCTCGTGTTCCTGCATCACTTATCTCTCCGGCAAGACCGTGAATAAACACGCCGAGCTTTGCCGAATCGGGGAGATCGATCCCCTGGCTTGCAAGTGCTCCTATAATACCGCTTAGAACATCTCCTGTTCCCGCGGTTGCAAGGGCAGGGCAACCGCTGGTATTAAATGATATCGGCTCACCGGGTTCCGCCACAATTGTCTGCAATCCTTTTAAAACAACTATAGCCCCTGTAGCATCAGCTAATGCGGAAGCCTGCTTTTCTCTTGAAAATTTGATCAGTCCATCCATTTGCAAACCAAGAAGCAATCGTTTCATTTCACCCGGATGTGGAGTCATTATAGTATTTTTGAAATTGAAACTCTTACTGCCTGAGTTTGCCAGGATATTAAGGCCATCCGCATCTATTACTAATGGCTTTTCAGATTCAGCCAAACCAATGATCAATTCAAGCATATTCATGCAGATCGTCATGCCTGGCCCGACTACGATAGAGTCCGCCACCTTAGCTTTTTCTTTGAGCAAGGAATGTGATATTAGAGAAAATGCTCCTTCGGAATTGCTATCCACTGCATTGTGGATAACAGAATTTAAGCAGTTGTATTGGGGAGCTTTTGATTCTGGCGTTAATAGATAGACCAGCCCCGCTCCCGCAGTCATAGCTGCGTTTGCTGCAAGGACTGGAGCTCCAGGGTATGTTGAGGAACCGCCTATTATCAGTACTCTTCCATTTTGTCCTTTGTGGGAGTCAGGAGATCTTCTATTTATGAAAGGCCGCGCATCTTTTTGAAGAAAACAGGAACGTGCACTTTCTGCTTCCTCAACATATTTATCGGGGATTCCGATGTCTACGCAGCGAATCCGTCCGCAGCACACAGGTCC
>JAUVCU010000194.1 GCA_030590715.1 Lentisphaeria bacterium | reverse complement strand
TCATCGATGCCGATTGCTTTGTTTTCGGAGATCTGACACCCTATTTCGATATGATCGAAAAAGATCAGCTGATAATAGAATGCGTTCACCGCGGCGAAGAAGGCTGGGCTGGGATCAAAGGACTGCAGTTCCACAAAGCATGTGAAGAAGCCGGTCTCGAAGGGATTGAACCGTACAGCGTCAATAGCGGATTTATAATGTGGCAGGGTCACATGCCGTGTTTCGATAAAGCACTAGAGCTAATCAAAACTGTCACGATTCATGATCCAAAAGGATACAAAGGCGACGAATACTATTTCTGTGCCGGTATCCAACTGACAAAGACTAACGTGCAGCCATTGGATTACTCAAAGATCCACCTTGGTAAATTCTGGAACGGAAAAATCAAATCTGCGGGCGACCGCATGACATGTACAGCTTATCCTGAAAATGACCGCACTATTCAGCATTACGGGAACCATAATTTTGATAATCCACATGTGAAACGAATTTTGCGTTCGTACGGTGTATGGGGCTACGACCCGAAAGGCTGGTTCAGATACAAAAAATTCGAGTTTAAAGAATTTGTTAAAAGAATTATAGGAAGAGCATAAAAATTCCTCGCAAAGTAAAGCTCTGCGAGGAATATATAAAATATGAACAATCCAGAAATATCAGTAATAATGTCAGTATTCGACACACCGTATCTTGAAGGTGCTGCCGAATCTATTCTCAATCAAACCTTTACGGACTTTGAATTTATCATCATCGTCGACAATCCTGAAAATCAGGAGTTGATCGAGATTGTCAACAACTTTGCTCAAAAAGATGAACGGATCGTCGTTTCAGTCAATGAGAAAAATATGGGTCTGGCGAATTCGCTGAACAAAGGGCTTGATCTCGCGAAAGGGCAATACATTGCGAGAATGGATTCCGATGATATTTCTCTGCCGGAACGTTTAGAAAAGCAAAAAGAGCTTCTCGACTCCAACCCGAAAATAGGGCTCTGCGGAACATGTGCTATACGAATTGATGAGGAAGGCAACGAAACCGGCGAAATGATTCTTCCATCGGATTCAGACATTCTTGCCCAAATGCTCCCGTATACGACTGCGGCATATCATCCGAGCTGGATGTTCCGCAAAGATATTCTTGAAAACGTAAAAGGGTATCGCCCCTTCCCTGTCGCCCAGGATTACGATTTTCTTTACCGATGTATCGATAATGGAATCAAACTTTCAAATATTCAGGAGCCTCTGTTCAAATATCGTATAGCATTACATAATGCTTCGGTAGCTAAATTTCTGGATCAGTGGAACATCCGCAAGTATATCCAACGGCTTCATCGTGAACGGGTCAAAACAGGATCTGATAGTTTCTGTGAAGCTGAGATGCAAAAAGTTTTGATTGTTAGCAACGTGAGGCGTAAGTTGTGTGGAGCTTCACAAGAACTCTTCGAAAAGGGAGTTATTGCCAAGAGAAGAGGTAGGTGGCTTATGTTTGGCTTGTTCGTGCTAGCTTCTGTTATGGTATATCCGCCTAAGCTGGCTGTGCTCTACTCAACCCTCCGAAGCAAGCTTATACAAAAATAATATCATCGACAGGATTAACAAGATGGTCATGATTGTAAAAAGCAGTCCTGTCGAAAAAAAATCTGACAGGATCTACAAGATAGACATGATTGTAATAAATCCTGAAGATCATGTTAATCCTGTCAAAAGGTGAATGAATTATGAAAAAAGCATTAATACTAGCGGGAATAGCGTGGGATGATACGTGGCAGCGCCACCAGCAAATAGCATCAGTTCTTGCCAGCAACGGTTACGACGTAACATTTATCGAACGCATACCAAGTTCTGTTTTTTCAGTCAGTAAAGTTTTGAGCAAAGCAAAACAGATCATTTCTTCACGCGGTAAAAGTCATATCAAAAACGATGTTCCAGACGGGATAAAAGTCCTTCGGTTCCCATTTTCTCCACCCGGCAATCCTGTTTCCGATCTGATAAACAAAAAAAAAGTAAAAGACAAAGTCTTACCGCAGATCGGTTGCGAATTTGATCTTGTTATCAATTACCTGCCGATCAGAACGACCGAATACATTTACCGTGCAATTGAAACGGATAATCTGGTTTACGATTGTGTGCGGGCTTTTGATGTGTGGGGTGGTTACCCACGGTCACTGAAACAGGATGAAAAGAAGCTTCTGGACTCTGCCGATCACGTTCTTGTCGATTCATTTTTCCTGTATGACAAAGTCAATAAATCTGTAGACGAATCGATTATCACTCAAATTCTTCCAACGGTAAAAAAAGCTGACTATGAATTGTGCAAAGCCAGCAAAAAAGATATTACAGAAATAAAGTCTATTGCATATTTCGGCAGCATCGACGGGCATATCGACCTTGATGCTCTTCTGAATCTTGCTGCAAACGGCATTAAAATAAATCTTTTTGGGAAAATCTATGTAGACGATTCATTTCTAAATAATCAAAACATAAAATTCCACGGATATTTCAATAACAGCGCTGAAATGTTCACAGCGATCCTCGACAGTTCGGACGCGGTTATCATACCATACAAAACGTCAATGGACGGCGTTATCCCGGCAAAACTGATGCAGTCACTGGCAACACTGCGACCAGTAATTATCTCATCGTTCTACGATTCCGATAAACTGAATGAGTACATGTATGTGTACAAAAATCATCAGGAGCTTATCGATTTCGTCACAACATTCGATTCGACCGAATTTAACACTCAAAAACTTCCATTTATCAAAACTCTCATAGAACAGAACTTTGAAGAAAATCTTGCAAATGTTATACTATCGCTGAATAAATAAAGGATAGTTAATGAAATTTTCAGTTTTGATGTCTGTGTACCACAAAGAGCAGCCTGATTATTTAGATAGGGCACTGGTTTCTTTGCAGGAACAAACACTTCCGGCAGATGAGATAGTAATCGTCGAAGACGGACCACTTAACGAAAAGTTATATGACGTTCTCGAATCGTGGCAGGATAAATTACCTATCAAACGAGTTCCTCTGAAAGAAAATATCGGATTGGGCGGCGCACTGGCGGCCGGGCTTCTTGAATGCTCACACGACATCGTAGCACGAATGGATACCGATGATATCTGCGACCAAACGCGATTTAAAAAGCAGATCCAATTCATGAAAGGCAATCCGGAAGTGGGAATTATCGGATCGGCAATTACAGAATTCGAAGGGAATGAGAGCAACATTTACTGCACACGTGAAGTTCCTGTCACACACGAAGAGATTGTCGCGTACGCAAAAAACCGAAATCCTTTCAACCACATGACCGTGATGTACAAAAAGTCAGAGGTATTGAATGTGGGTAATTATCAGCCCTGCCCTAACTTCGAGGACTACTATCTTTGGGCAAGAATGCTCAACAGTGGAACAAAAGCCGCAAACCTTGAAACACCTTTGGTAAACGCCCGTGCGGGGGCAGGAATGATCTCGCGCCGTGGTGGATTCAAATACATCACAAGTGAATGGGCTTTTCAGAAAAAGCTCCATTCACTGGGATTCATTTCCACTTTAAAAATGATAAAAAACAACTTAATTAGAACAGCCTTCAGAGTCGTTCCGGCTTCACTTAGAAAAAGTGTTTACGGCGTTCTGCTTCGCAATAACGTTTAATATAAAATAAAGATTACCTAATATGAAAAAACCACTTCTCGGCTTACTGGACATTCTATGTTTTGCAACTGCAATTTATCTGTCAACCTCAATTTTCAGCAAGTCCATCTCGTTTTACACTGGTCCGTTGATTTTCACAATCCTCACATATACGTTGGTCTACTACATGTTCAATCTGTATGATTTTAACAGATTTCCCGCTATTCTAGATACAACAACAAGAGTCTTTACCGGACTGGTATTAGCCAGTATACTGACTGCTACAATTTTCTATATTCTTGGGCACTGGCAGTTCCCACAGGGAATTTTTATAGTACAGATAATCATTTCTTTCATGCTGACTTCACTACTCCGAATAGCAGCAGTTCAGATCTTTAAGACGTTGCCCCAAAAAAGAGTTCTTATCGTCGGTGCGGGTAACGCCGGAATCTCAATTGGTGAAGTAATGCAATCACAAATTGTTGCTTACATTGATGACAATTCTGAAAAATGGAGTGAATCATCGGAGGAACACTACGGAGCCAAAGTGGTCGGACCATGCTCAAATATCCACGAAGTGATCAAGGAAAATAAAGTTGAAAAAGTTATTTTTGCGATCACCCACGACATCCCTAAAAACCTGATTAATGAGTTGCTGAAACTTCGTCTTGCTGGTCTGGAAATAAAAGAAATGTCATCGGAATACGAAGCTAGATTGAAAAAAGTTCCGGTTTACCACATTCACGACCAATGGCTGCTTTTG
>JAUVCU010000172.1 GCA_030590715.1 Lentisphaeria bacterium | reverse complement strand
TGTCTCCTTGTTGTTTTTGATATTTGGTTGTTCTTTTCTTATATAGTAGAAAGAGGCTTCAAAGTGAATGTTTCACTTTGAAGCCTCAAGTTATCTAAAAACTAGTCTTCGTCGATGATTTCGGCGTCAACTACTTTTTCTTTTGGTTCGTGGCTGTCGCAAGTGTCATTGCACTCAGGACCGCATCCACCAGGTGCTTCCGCACCAGCTTCTGCGCCAGCTTGCTTGTAGATCTCTTCTCCGAACTTCATAAGGTGTTCTTCGATTTCAGCCATTGTAGCCTGCATAGCTTCAGTATCATCAGCTTCAAGATTCTTCTTAAGTTTTTCAAGGCCGTCGATAACAGGCAGTTTGATCTCGTCAGAAAGCTTCTCATCGTGCTCTTTAAGTTGTTTCTCAGTCTGGTAGATCATAGAATCAGCTTTGTTTTTAGTCTCAACAGCTTCTTTAGCCAGCTTATCTTCGTCAGCATGAGTTTCAGCATCTTTTACCATTTGCTCTACTTCTTCATCAGAAAGTCCTGAATCTGCAGAAATAGTAATTTTTTGCTCTTTACCAGTTCCCATATCTTTTGCAGTTACGTGAAGGATACCATTGGCATCGATATCAAACGCAACTTCGATTTGAGGAACACCACGTTGAGCAGGTGCGATACCGTCTAGACGGAAACGACCGATTGACTTGTTGTGTCCAGCCATGTCGCGCTCACCTTGTAGAACGTGGATGTCAACAGATGGCTGGTTGTCAGCAGCTGTTGAGAAGATTTCGCTTTTGCGAGTAGGGATTGTAGTGTTACGGTCGATAAGTTTCGTGCAAACACCACCCATTGTCTCAATACCTAGAGAAAGAGGAGTTACGTCTAGAAGAACTACGTCTTCAACAGTTCCGGCAAGAACTCCACCCTGAATAGCAGCTCCAGTAGCTACACACTCATCAGGGTTAACACCTTTGTGCGGCTCTTTGCTGAAGATAGTTGATGACATCTCTTGTACTTTAGGCATACGTGTCATTCCACCAACAAGGATAACCTCGTTAACTTCTGACGTTGAAAGACCAGCATCACTCAGCGCGGCCTTACAAGGACCAATAGTGCGCTCGAATAGAGCATCACATAGTTCTTCAAGTTTTGGACGTGAGATAGACTGAGTAAGGTGAACAGGACCAGACTGGTTCATTGTAATGAACGGAAGGTTGATCTCAGAGTTCTGAGCTGTTGAAAGCTCACATTTTGCTTTTTCTGAAGCTTCTTTTAGACGCTGTAGCGCTTGTGGATCTGCTTTAAGGTCTACGCCCTGGTCTTTTTTGAATTGGTCAACAAGCCAGTCGATAATAGCTTCGTCAAAGTCATCTCCACCAAGGTGAGTGTCACCATTAGTAGATTTTACTTCGAAAACACCGTCTCCGATCTCAAGAACAGATACATCGAAAGTACCTCCACCAAGGTCGTATACAGCAACCATTTCGTCGTTTTCTTTATCAAGACCGTAAGCAAGTGCAGCAGCAGTTGGCTCATTGATGATACGTTTAACATCAAGACCAGCGATCTTACCAGCATCTTTAGTTGCCTGGCGCTGGCTGTCGTTAAAGTAAGCTGGAACAGTTACAACAGCTTCTGTGATTGTTTCACCAAGGTACGCTTCAGCATCAGCTTTAAGCTTTTGAAGGATCATTGCTGATACTTCTGGTGGAGAGTAAACCTTTCCAGCTACTTCAACGTGTGCGTCGCCGTTTTTAGCTTTAACAACTTTGAATGGTACAAGGTCGATTTCGTGCTTAACTTCGTCGTATTTACGACCCATGAAACGTTTTACTGAGAAAATCGTATCTTGCGGGTTAGTTACAGCCTGACGTTTTGCTGTTTGACCAACAAGGCGTTCTCCGCCTTTTGTGAAAGCTACGATAGATGGAGTTGTGCGATGCCCTTCTGCATTAGGGATTACTTTTGCTTCTCCGTGTTCCATAACAGCCATACAGCAGTTAGTTGTTCCCAAGTCGATTCCTAGAATTTTACCCATGGTTCTTACCTCTTATAAATTACGTTGTTATTTTAAATTTCAAAAAAATCTTGTTTTGATGAGGGAATTAAAAGCAACGGGCATGCCAACTCTATGTTATCTTTTGTAACTTGTTGGCTTTGATGTTTTTAAAATATTGTTCGTTTGTTGTGACGTTTTGTTGATTATGTCATTGTCACACTTTTTTGGGTCATGATGGCACAGTTTGTCGCACTGTGTCCCGCTTCTCTAATTAAAATATGAAATAGATTGTATATTTTTTTTAATGCCTGTTGAAAAATTATATTGTAACTATAAACTACCGACTTGCCGCAGGGTATTTGTGGAAAGATGGATTTTGTAGCAAAGTCAAAATTGACTTATGTAAATAAATTGCTTTAGCTTGAGAGCTGGAGTATCCAGTCTGGTTTTTTGTCGTAGACGATTGTCGTTACAGCATCCGAACTATTCATTAATATTCTTTATTAGTCCTCAAACTCATTAAAATATAAATTGAGAAATTGAAGAGGACCGCGTCCAAAAGGGATGCTATAACGTACAAAAGATAAAAAAACAGGAAGTAAAATGTCTAAATTTACAGAATTGGGATTAATCCCGGAACTAGTACAGGGAGTAACAGCTCTCGGATTTGAAGAACCAACGCCAGTACAGGCAAAAGTAGTACCAATGCTGCTGGAAAGCACTAAAGACTTGGTTGCTCTAGCACAAACAGGAACAGGAAAAACAGCCGCTTTTGGTCTACCTCTTCTTAATCGTATCAACATAAATGACAGAAAGACTCAAGCTCTTGTTCTCTGTCCTACTCGTGAGCTTTGTCTTCAGATTGCTCGTGACTTTGATAACTATACTAAATTTATGCCTAAGCTGCAGACTCTTGCTGTTTATGGTGGAACTCCAATTGACAAGCAGATTCGCGCTCTAAGAAAGGGTGTTCAGGTAATCGTTGCTACACCAGGTCGTATGAATGACCTTATTCGACGCAAGGTTGCTGACCTTTCTCAAGTTGAACGCGTTGTTCTTGATGAAGCTGATGAAATGCTTAACATGGGATTCCTTGATGAGATTGAATCTATTCTTTCAACAGTTCCTGACGAGGCTCAAACGCTTCTTTTCTCAGCTACTATGCCGAGACAGGTTGCTCATATCGCTAAAGATTACATGAAGAACCCGGATGAGATTACTGTTGGAACAAAGAACTCTGGTTCTGCTAACGTAACTCACGAATGTTATACTGTTCACGCTAAAGACCGCTATAAAGCACTTAAGCGTATTGCAGACCTTTATCCTGATATGTACGGAATTATTTTCTGTCGTACTCGTGCGGAAACTCAGGATGTTGCTGCACGCCTGATGCAGGATGGATACAATGCTGACGCAATTCACGGTGACCTTTCTCAGGCACAACGTGACCGCGTAATGGAAAGTTTCCGTGGCAAGAGCCTGCAGATGCTTGTTGCAACTGATGTGGCAGCCCGTGGTATCGATGTAACAGAACTTACTCATGTTATCAACTACAACCTGCCTGATGATGTTGAATCGTATACACACCGAAGTGGTCGTACTGGTCGTGCCGGTAAAAAAGGTACTTCTGTTGTGATTGTTCACATGCGTGAAAAAGGTAAGATTAAGCGTATTGAGCAGATGATCAAAAAGAAATTTGAGCAAAAGAAAGTGCCTACAGGTGTCGAAGTTTGTGAAGCACAACTTATGAGCCTTGTTGGACGTGTTAAGACTGTTGCAGTTGATCACGATCACATCGATAAGTTTCTTCCTGCTATTATTGAGAAATTTGAAGGAATGGAGAAAGAAGAACTTATCAAGCACTTTGTTTCTCTTGAATTCAACCGCTTCCTAGATTACTACAAGAATGCTCCAGACCTGAATGGAGACACAGAGAGACCAGATCGCCACAAAAGTACTTTGGCAGGTGATTCAACTCGTTTGTTCATCAACCTTGGTAAAATGGACAAGTTAACTCCTGCTGAACTTATCAGCATGGTTAACAAAGTTACGACTGGTCATTCTGTAACATTTGGTTCGATTGATATTAAAGATAAGTTCTCTTTCTTTGAAGTTCTTACTGCGGATCTGGAAGTTCTTATGCCTGCTGTTAACAAAATTTATTTTGAAGACCGTAAAGTTGCATGTGAGCCTGTGGAAAATGAACGCCGCGGTGGACGTGGTGGAGATCGTGGTGGACGTGGTGGAGATCGCGGCGGACGCAGCGGTGGCGGATTCAACCGTGGTGGACGTGGCGGAGATCGCGGCGGACGTAGTGGTGGCGGATACAACCGTGACCGTGGCGGACGTGATGGCGAAAGTCGTGGAGATCGCGGCGGACGTAGTGGTGGCGGATACAATCGTGACCGTGGCGGACGTGATGGTGATAGCCGTGGAAGTCGCGAAGATCGTGGAAGTCGCGAAGATCGTGGTGGACGTGGAAGTCGCGAAGATCGTGGTGGACGCGGTGGTGAACGTCGTGAAGGCGGACGCAGTGGTGAACGTCGTGAAGGCGGACGCAGTGAACGTAGCGATCGTGGTGGAAGCCGCGAAGGTGCTCGCTCAGGAGACCGCAGAAGTCGCTCATAAGTGATTGATTAGTTAATTTCAAAAGCCCTTTCATTAATTTGAAAGGGCTTTTTTTTGTTTGCAGGAGACTACTTGAATGTTAAAAAGAGCCGTGTTTTGAGGAGCTCTTTTTTTTTGGGTGATTTACTTCATGGAAAGGGCGATGC
>JAUVCU010000257.1 GCA_030590715.1 Lentisphaeria bacterium | reverse complement strand
TTTCTCGTTATATTTTTTCTTACTCTTATTTTTGCTGGTGGCAACGCTTTTGGTGAAGAAAATGAAATATTCAAAAAAGCTAATCAATCATATATCAGTGGAAATTATTCTGATGCAATTAAGAAATATTCAGAATTATTGTCTGAAAAAGGTCAAACGTCAGAGCTTTTATACAATTTAGGTAATGCTTATTATAAAAGTGGTGAGATTGGGAAGGCTGTTCTGAATCTTGAAAAAGCACTCTTTTTATCACCAGGTAATGCTGATATATCAAAAAATTTAGAGGCTATTCGCAAAAATAGTGGTCTCATCATCAAAGAACTTCCATTTTGGAATCGCAGTATTGAGTCATTAAACCTTAATCAATGGTGCATTATATCGAGTATTGTATTTACTGTTATATGTTTATTAGTGTTTGTGAGACGACTATCATTTATTAAAGCTAATCCTCGCCTTATTACGGTAGCTCTGTATTCTCTCTCAGTTATATTGGTAATACTAGTTTGTGCAGCTTATACAGCTTCAGATAAGGTCAATGATGCTGTTGTCGTTGTTGATTCTAATATATGGATCTCTCCTTTTGAAGGAGCTGAACAGACAGGAACTTTGAAGCAGGGACGAATCGTGGATGTAATAAACGATCACAGTGAATATTTTTACATCGTCGATGGCGAAAAAGTGTCAGGTTGGGTTTTGAAGTCTGAGCTTGGAATGATACTTGATACTGAATAAGTGTTCTAAGAGGACAAAAAAAAGCACTTCATAAGAAGTGCTTTGGAAATCAAAAATGACAGGAATTTAACTATGTCAGAATAACAGCTTCTGCACAAAGTCCTTTATCACCATTTACTACTTTTAATTCAACTTTTTGACCTTCTTCAAGAAAGCGGTAGCCATCCATCGTTATTGAGCTGAAGTGAACAAACACGTCTTCAGTTCCTTCTTCAGCTCTCTCAATAAATCCGTACCCTTTTGCATTATTAAACCACTTAACAACACCCTTTTCACGCTCTTCCATTTTACTACTCCTTAACTTTTTTCTTTACAGCTTTTGCTAGCTCTTTTTCAAGCAACGTCAAAATTTTACGAAATTTTTATTCATAAGGCAATAGTGTTCTGAAAAAAAACATGGTTATTTTTAAACTGAATAGGGAAAATGGATAACTTGATACTAGTTGAGAAGTAATTAGTTTGTTGAAGGTGAGTGTGAATTGCTAATTACTGATGGCATATAATATAATATTAATGCCTAATCGGGTATAGAATGTATGAGCATAATCACTTATTTCACGGCTTCTGTAGTATCGGAAAACGCGCCAATTACCATCAGCTTCTTCAGCCCAAGCTGGTTTTGATTCCTGCTGACAGTAAATATAATCCTTTCTGCCGTCTTTTCTAATGGCATCGAATTTCGCTCCGGAATATGCAGCAGTCTCAAGAGACTCTGTAAGACCTTCCGCTCCTTCACGAATTCTGAAACTTATTTCAGTCTGCCATTGTCCAAGATGGTTTCTTCCCCAGCCCATGGATATAATAGGAGTGGCTAGTACGGCAATTCTTCCATTTACTTTCAGCCCGACTGCCGAGTAAGTGCCATCCGGCCATTTTTCATTCACGACGAAGTTCCTGACCGTATCAGGAAGTTCTTTGGGATCTGGGAGCCCATGGTAAAAGCATTTAAAAAGGTCGTGTGAGCTTTTTAAAGGGGAGAACTGCTTATCGTGGAAGATGGCCTGAAATTGTTCTTTTAAAACAGGTGTGATGCTCCAGTCTGCAAAACTGTGGTGTTGTCCATGACGCCTGTCTTTACGCAGGAATTCTGTATTTATTCCGGCATCTATATAGATAAATCCTCCGCGTTCCAGATAGCTTTTAATATTGCTCTTTTCAGTTGTTGAAAGAGTCCAGTCTTCGCGGTCAGCAAAATTTACAAATATAAAAGGGTATTTGAAAATCTCCTGAGTCTCAAATGACTGAAGAATTACCGGCTGTTCCGCAAACAGGGTTGTTGTTTTAAGATTCAATTCTTTCAGTAGTGTCGTCACGCTGTTCGGATAGTTCATGCGAACTGTCTTTCCGGATACTATTCTGGCTATTTTAATAGGCTCTGGTTTTTCTGCTTTCTGCGGCTCAGCCTGTTTCTCTTGTGCTGCTGTAATGTGGAGCAAAGAAAACAGAATTAGTATAAAATTGATCTTCAAAATATTATTCACGGTATCTCTCTGGTTATTTTATCTTTTTTGTGGTCTTACTTTTCTTCAAAGCAACATCAATTCTTGCAGCCAAACCCTGATTTTTTGTTGTAGACCTATATTTGGCTAAAGCCTTTACAACTTCTTCAGATTTAACATTTACCATATTCAGAATAGCTTTTTCCTGAATTTTTACGGAAGGATCCTCAAGCGACTGGAGCATTATCTGGATCCAGCCGTCAACTTTACGTCTGGCAAGTTCGTCCATCACTTTCAGCCTGATAAAATCGGCTTCATCTAAAAGCAGATCAGTCAGAAGAGTTTCGGCATCAGCACCAGTGATTCTTCTGGATAAGGTGATTAGGGTTTCTCTGACATCGGAATGAGGACTCATTGTAAGTTCCATAAGTTTAGCCGTGTCTTTGAATCCGATTCTCATCAGCATATTGCCGGCAGAACGGCGAACTTGCATTGACGGGTCCTGAAGAAGTGAAAAAATATCTTTAGGTGTTAGAGATGCATCTTTTATTTGAGCTGAGATTCTCAGAGCTGTAGATCTGTATTCGGCACGGTCGTGCTTCATTAATTCTTTGACTGCAGCAGCTTTATCGCCGGTGGCATTTGGAATGAGGTTAATGATCTGCTGACCAGTCTGCGCATCAACATCGGTACTCTTCAGCACCTTCATCACCGCGCTTATATCCAGTTTGTTTTTCTTTTGAAGCATCCCGTGCATCGCGTAAGCAGAGACAATAAGGTTTTTGTCCTGCATTAGTTTTTCGACCGCAGCCACCTTCTGTGGAGTGTTAGCAGTATAGCGCAGTCCTTTTGCAACAGTCTGACGCAGTAGTACATTTTCATCATTAACCAGTTCTGGAAGATATTTGTCCAGCAGTGCCTCTTTTCTGTAGGCAAATACTTTCTGAAGCGCAATGAGTTTTATATCATTATTTTGTCCAGCCAGAGCTGGAGTCAGAAGGTTCGGAGATACTTTGTCAAAACATCTGTAGTAACTTCTTACCATATTCATTCTGACGGATGGGTCTTCATCGTTGAAGGCGTGAATGATCGCTTTCAACGCTTTTGGCGGGAATGGTTGCGCGTTGTATTTATTCAGATGCATCGCAAGTTGTGGCAGGGCCGAAGATGCGATCCTTCGTATATGAAGATCACTGTCACCAAGGCGTTCGACAATCGGTAATGTCATGTTCTGTTGTATTATGGGATTTTCGAGAGTTGATACCAACGCAGTACTTCTGACTATTGTGCTTTTATCGTTCATCCCTTTTATCAGTGCCTGGTCTACGATTAAACCATCATATTTTCCCAAAATTAAAACCGCTTTTTTTCTGGTTTCATCAGATTCTGAATTAAGATCGTTCAGGCATTTTTGAATGGTGACCTCTTTTGAATCATGTTTTTTTCCCGGTTCTAGCACGCTCGTTATCGATATCTTGTTCTGAGCAAAAACGGTCATACTCGAGCAGCACAGTAAAACTGTTAAAAGCTTCATTATCTCATTCCTATATTTCGTTTTAGTATCCATTCCGCGCCGAGGGTTAGCA
>JAUVCU010000252.1 GCA_030590715.1 Lentisphaeria bacterium | reverse complement strand
TCTGCTTCTTAGGAGTATCAGCACTAACACCAATAGCATCACAGCCCAGAGCAGCCAATTCAGCCTTGGCATTAGTTACAGCACATGCCTGCTTTGTACATCCCGGTGTATTAGCACGAGGGTAAAAGAAAATTAGAAGTTTCTTACCCGCAAAATCAGAAAGTTTTACTTGTTGCTCATCTTGTTGAAGCAACTCGAAGTTTGGGCATTTATCGCCAGCTTGTAACATATTTTTTCCTCTTATTCTTTTAGTAAAGTTTATTATCAGTCAGATCGGCCTAATCAGGCCGATCACTGTGTGTTACACGTCATAATTAGTCGAAGCGCTGCTTCCAAGCCCCGACCAGTCAGTATGGAATACTTCACCACGAGGTTTGTCAACCCGTTCGTAAGTGTGTGCTCCAAAATAATCTCTTTGCGCCTGCAGAAGATTTGCCGGCAATGTTTCTGTTCTATAACCATCATAGTAATTAATTGCACTTGAGAATGCAGGGACTGCTACACCATATTTTGTTGCAGCTGAAACTACATTTCGCCATCCCGTCTGACATGCTACAATCTTATCGGTGAAATATGGCGCAAGAAGTAGATTCTCGAGGTTCGGATTAGTATCGAATGCTTGCTTAATATCGTTTAAGAAAACTGCGCGAATAATACATCCTCCACGCCACATCAATGCGATCTCACCAAAGTTTAACTCCCAATTATACTCTTTCGCCGCATATTTGAAAAGCTGAAATCCTTGAGCATACGAACAAATTTTAGAAGCAAAAAGTGCTTGGCGAATATCTTCAAGAAATGATTCTTTATCACCATCGAACCCTGCATCAGGTCCCGGTAGAATTTTACTTGCGGCAACACGCTCCTCTTTTACAGCTGACATACAGCGGGCAAAAACAGCTTCGGCAATTGTCGATGAAGGGGCACCAAGATTAAGCGCACTTTCACTTGTCCACTTCCCTGTACCTTTTTGTCCTGCCGTATCGAGAATTTGATCGACAATATATTTTCCTGATTCATCTTTTTTGCGGAAGATATCGGCAGTGATTTCGATCAGATAACTATCGAGTTCACCACCATTCCACTTTTCAAAGGTATCGGCAATCTCCTCGTTATTCATTTTAAGAAGGTTTTTCATAAGGGCGTAAGCTTCACAGATCATCTGCATATCACCGTACTCGATACCGTTGTGAACCATCTTTACATAGTGCCCAGCCCCATTATCGCCAACCCATTCACAGCATGATGAACCGTCTTCAACTTTTGCGGCTATTTTCTGAAAGATTTCTTTCACCAGCGGCCAAGCTTTCGGATCACCACCAGGCATCATAGAAGGACCGGTAAGCGCTCCGATTTCTCCTCCCGAAACTCCACAACCGACAAATGACAAACCTTTTTCAGCAAGATATTGTGTTCGTCTAATTGTATCAGGGTAGTAGCTATTACCACCATCAATAATAATGTCACCTTCATCAAGAAATGGTATGACTTGTTCAATAAATGCATCTACTGGCGCGCCAGCTTTCACCATCACTAAAACCTTTCTTGGTGATTCAAGGTTTTCACACAACTCTTCAACAGAATAGCATGGAGTAAATGATTTGTCTTTTCCACGTCCCGAGACAAATGAATCAACTTTACTTGTCGTACGATTATAAACAGCAACAGAAAAACCTTTGCTTTCCAAGTTCAAAGCAAGGTTCTCACCCATTACAGCAAGACCTACAAGACCTATATTAGATTTCATAAGAGAACCTCTTTTATTTAATTATTTAAAATATCATTTATGTCCATATCATCGCGAATCCCGAAGCGTGTCAACGCGAAATCATATTTTGTGGGATCAGTGGGATTTACAGCTCGAAATGCCTCAGTAACCTCTCCAACAGCCTTCAGGTCGGCATTTTTACGTTTCGTCAATCCATGAGAGCGGCAAATATTATTCATGTGAGTATCGAGTGGAATCAAAAGTTTAGACGTTGAAACCTTTGTCCATCCACCAGGATCGACATCATCACAACGTGCCATCCAGCGCAAATACAAATTCATTCGCTTGCACGCACTACCTTTTGCGGGATGGGGCAAAAGATATGTCTTACAATCCGGGAAATAAGCTGCAATTTGCTCGACAAAGAATTTCATTGCCGGAACAATATCATCATCCTCACTTTTCATGCCCGCCACGAAACAATTCTCAAGATTCTCATACTCCACAATGACGTTCTTTATCCCAGCCAACATCAAAGCCATATCTTCAGATGTCGTAAAACGGTGTTTAAATCCATCAAATGTTTTACGAAACGATTCCAGAGAACCATTCATAACAAACTCAAAAGGAGAACGTCCCATCTCTTTTAGGATTTTCTCAATACTTTTCAAAATTTGCTGAACTCGTCCATACGCGAGTGTAGAAGCAATCAGCCCTACGATCTCCCGATCTTTTAACTCAGGATAATCATAGAGAAACTGAAGCGGATCCGGAGAAATGAATTCTCTTTTATTATAAAGCTCATAAACGTTCTCAAGCTTTTCTATGTTTAGCGTATTCATAATATTTCTATGACAAAAATCTTTTACGATTTATGCCATTTCAATCCATCTTTATTTAGTAATTCATCAGAGCTTTCAGGTCCCCAGCTTCCAGCCGGATAAAGTTCCAATCCATCATCCCCTCGTGCTTTCCAAGCTTTGAGCACGGGAGTCAAAAGTTCCCATGCCTTTTCAATAAAATCTTTTCTTATGAAAAGAGTCTGATCTCCAAGCATCGAATCCAGCAGTAACCGAGCGTAAGCATCGGCTTTATCGGCAGGGAATACGTCTGCATATTTGAAATCCATATTCAGGTTCCCCATACACAATTTAGGACCGGGTTGTTTAGCATTAAAAGAAAGAGAAACCCCTTCTTCCGGCTGAACATTAAGAACAAGTTTATTAGGCATCAGCCCGTCACCGCTTCCACCAAAAATTGAATGCGGGACCTGCTTGAAGGTAATCACAATTTCACTCACACGCTTCGCAAGTCCTTTTCCGGACCTAAGATAAAAAGGAACACCTTTCCATCGCCAGTTATCTATAAGAATCTTTGCGGCAGCAAATGTCTCGACAACAGATTTTTCATTCACATTATCTTCACTTCTATACCCGTTCATTGTATCCGAGCTGTCATACTGGCCACGAACGAAATATTCATCGACTTCACCCGGACTACACGGCCTGATTGATTTAAGCAGCTTCACCTTTTCATCCCTGATGCTATCCGCATCAAATGAGCTCGGAGCTTCCATCGCGACAAGACCGAGCATTTGGAACATATGATTTTGAAACATATCGCGCAGTAAACCGGTCTGCTCGTAAAAGCCAGCACGGTGTTCAACCCCGATAGATTCAGCTGCTGTTATCTGAACATTATCAATATATTTATTGTTCCAAAGCGGCTCAAAAATCATATTGGCAAAACGGAGCATCAGAATATTCTG
Source organism: Lentisphaeria bacterium (assembly GCA_030590715.1). GTDB lineage: Bacteria > Verrucomicrobiota > Lentisphaeria > Victivallales > JAUVCU01 > JAUVCU01. The sequence goes on along the minus strand of JAUVCU010000252.1, from coordinate 327 downwards.
GACCGTCTCCTTTCCAAGGTAATGGTCAATTCGATACGTCTGCTCTTCCGATAGTATTTTTGACAACGAAGCATCAAGTTCTTTCGCTGATTCAAGATCAGAACCGAAGGGTTTTTCGATAACCACCCGCTTTTTAGTGCCGTCTGAATCATCAAGCAAACCATTTTCAGAAAGCTGCGTTACAATGCCTTCATAAAGACTTGCCGGAGTGGATAAATAGTAGACTACATCGGGAGCTATTGAGGATGATGCTGAGCGCCCTTCTATATTCTTTTTAAGGTTGAGATATGTCTCTTCAGTGTAGTAATCACCGGACAAATAAGTAAC
>JAUVCU010000049.1 GCA_030590715.1 Lentisphaeria bacterium | reverse complement strand
TTCGTTCGTGGGACGAGCCGTTTGTCAATAAATGGATTGAAGCTTTGCTTGAGAAGGGATACAAGAATTTTGAAGTTGGAAATCCCGGAGCGTTGAATGTACTGGATAAATTCACTCCACGTGACGAGATTGATCTTGCCGGCGATTTCACTATGTACACAATGAACTCGCTTGCTGGTGAAGTGTGGAAAAAGGAAGGTATTGAAAAACTTGCGCTGTCGATTGAAGACGATATGCATAATCTGGGCGATCACATGAAAAATCGACGCGATTCAAGTATCAAATATCAGGCGATTGTCTATAAAGATACGCCGCTGTTTATTGCCGAAGCGTGTTCGCTGACGGCACTGCATGATGGTTGTCCGGGATCAAATACCTGCGGATACCGTACGCTTGAAATTGAAAGTGAAAGCGGCGAACGTTTTCATGTGGCGCACGAAAACTGTAAATCTATTGTTTATGGAGAACAGGCATTTTCTCTCGCCGGTTCTATTTCTGCGCTTATGGATTCCGGTGTAAATGAATTCCGAATCGATTTTCTGACTCGTCCTTATTCTGATGAGAGGATCGGAGAGATCCTCACTGCTGTTCACACAGACCGTAAAATAGCCGGAACTCATTGCGCAAACTTCAAGGGTTTTTTGAAGTAGCGCTGATGTGTCAATAACCCAGGCTTGCACAGCATGCCTGGGAATGAGTTTCATAATTTCATCACACTATTTCTCCCCCAAATATGCTCTTAATTTATGAGCTCTTTAGATCTGCCCATATTCTTAAATGGCGCGATATGTGTTGTTTTCATTTGAAGTGGTGCTAAACTAAATGCCCATTACAATGGGTCGCAGGACCTACCCCCATACGTGATGTATTACTCATTTTGTGTATCCGCAAATTGTTGTTTGATCTGCAGTGCCGAATTGGACGTTGATGTAGAGTGAATTTATTTGAAGGGGAAATATATGTTGTGTGAAAAATGTGGTGAAGCTTTAGCTGTGAGCGGTTCGTTATGTCAGACGTGTCAGGATTCATTGAGTGATAATCAGTCAGCTCAGTTTTATACTCATTCCGGGAAAATAGATTTTAAGGTTCTTGGCGGTATACCAGCCATAACAATTGTTTCTGTTGTACTCTCATTCATTTATTCATATTCTGTCGTGTACATTCCTATCGTCGGTTATTTCAATATCATTCTAACTTTGTGCTTTTCTGCAGCAATGGCCGTTGTTACCGGACAGATCCTGAGGTTCTTCACGGTTCGGAATTCTACGTTCTCATTTTGTTTTGGACTTTTATCGGGGCTAATAGCTCTCTATTTCTCCTGGGTTACTTTTGAGTATGTGTTGATAAACCGCTATTCCGAAGAGGGCTTGGAGTTGATGCCTTTGGCAAAAGATCCATCAGCTGTTTGGGAAATAGCATGTTCTATTGCGAAAGAAGGTTGGTACTCTCTTGGTGGGACTACTCCTACCGGCATTGTTCTATGGATTTTTTGGGGTATTGAAGCGTGTATTATTGTCGGCGCCTGTGCTTTAATCTCTTTGGGTACTATTGATAGTGCGGTATTCTGCGAGCGTTGTAGAAAGTGGGCTGATGATGTCGATGCTATCCTGAATTTTAAAACGACTGATCCTCAGGGAATGATTGAAAAATTGAGCTCTGCAGATTTTAGTTTCTTACAAAATGTTGAACCTGTCTTGGGAGCTGATCCTTTGTATTTCAAATTTGATGGACATTGCTGTGGTTCTTGTGATGATCTGTTTACAGTAAATCTTACTCAAGTTTCAAGAAGCTGGGATAAAGATGGTAAAGAGGACAGCAGTGATGATATCTTGCTGCAGCATCTTTTGATTGATAAGAATACATTTGACGAACTGTGCCGTTTCAGCTTTGTGAAAAGTGCAGTTCATGTAGATGATTATGCAAACCGGGGAACTGATGGAATCAGTGCAGAAAACACAACCGAAGAAGTATAACCGAAATGATCTAATAATTATTGTATTTGACGGTGACTGTAATCTGTGTAACAGGGCCGTTAATTTTATAATCAAACGTGATCCGGCAGAACGATTCGCGTTTGTTCCTCTCGAAAGTTCTTATGGTCAATTTCTCGTGGAGAAATTTGATTTACAAGATCAGTCTCAATCTACTCTTTTATTCATCGACAATGATAAATGTGCTATAAGATCTGACGCTGTATTGTTTGTCGCAGCGCATTTGTCTGGAGGTTGGCCGCTTCTACGCTTTTTTAGAATAATTCCCCGTTCGATCCGAGATTGGTTTTACGATGGGATAGCACGAAACCGATACAAGCTTTTCGGAAGAAGTGATAAGTGTTTGGTTACAGATAAATCTGTATCATCTCGATTCATCACTCAAAAACCGGAATTGTAGAATCACTGCACCGGACCTGAAAAACAATACCGTTTAAATTCTCCCCACTTAAACTTCACGTCTTTATCAAAGTCAATAAATCTGATTTTATATAATTCATACACTGTAGTATGTGTTTGTTTTGCTTTCGTTTTAAAATATAATTGAGCTCAAATAAACCATTTACTTTCGTTGAGTACATAAAATTTACAAAAAAGGTCTTTTATATACATTACAAAGTTGATAAACTTTATAGGGAAACTATAATAGGGTGAAATTAGAATAAACTGAAGATGATATAAGATCTATGAATTTAAATATACGAAAAGTACTGCCCTTTTTAAATTGGGGGCCGTTGACGAAAGAGACTGTTAAAGCCGACCTTTGGGCTGGATTGACGGTAGCTCTTTGCCTGATTCCTCAATCAATGGCTTATTCTGAACTTGCGGGGCTTCCAGCATGGGTCGGGCTTTACGGATCATTTTTACCGGTGATCATTGGTGCGCTTTGGGGGTCGTCGAACCACCTTCAAACAGGTCCGGTGGCTATGGTTTCCTTACTTACAGCGACAACTCTTGCACCACTTACAATTCTGCATCCGGCGAACTATTTAGCAGCAGCTTCGCTTTTGGCTATTATTGTAGGTATTGCCTGGCTCTTTATCGGCTTTTTTAAACTTACTTTTGTGGTCAACTTCCTGTCGAAACCGGTTATTGAGGGATTCGTAAATGCCGCCGCATTGATTATCGCCAGCTCTCAGTTACATAAACTTTTTGGTTTGTCGGAAGGAGCCGGAGGAAGCTACCTTGCTAAATTATGGGATACGATATCTTCACTTGTAGATCTTCATATAGAAACGACTGTTATCGGAATTTCTGCTCTTATTGGAATATTGCTGTTGAAAAAATATTTACCGAAAGCTCCAGGACAGCTGGTCGTCGTTGTTTTGAGCACCCTGGTTGTTTATCTCCTTAATAAGTTAGGTTATGGGAAGTCAATTGCTGTTGTAGGTTTAATTCCTACCCAAATCCCGAGGCCGCAATTTATGCTGCCGGATGCAGATACACTATTAATCCTTTTGGAAGGTGCCGGTGTTATCGTTTTTATCGGTTTTCTTGAGATGTGTTCGATCACCAAAGCAATTGCAGCACAGAGTAAAGATAAGATAAACCTGAATCAAGAGGTAATAGGGCAGGGGCTCGCTTCGATCGCGGCCGGGCTTACTGGTGGATATACGCCGAGCGGATCTATTTCCCGTACTGCTTTGAACTTTAGTTCCGGGGCAAAAACAGCTCTTTCTGCTGTCTTTACTGGATTGTTTGTATTGGTAACGTTGCTGTTCTTTACCGATCTGTTGTTTTATCTGCCTAAGGCTGTTCTTGCCGCATTGATTGTTTCAGCGGTAATCCGCATCTTTAAGCCTAAGGTGTTTCTGGAATTCTGGACTATTAACAAGATGGATGGAATTATCCTTTCATTGACATTCGTCGGTACTTTGGCATTTGCACCGCACCTTGAGCGTGGAATCATAATTGGTGCTGTACTAAGTCTGGTATTCTATGTGTACCGAACTATGAAATATTATGCTGGAATTATCAGTGAGCTTCATAAGGGAGATATCAGTCAGATCGCCGAGGATGATGAGATGCCGATTATTCACCTTGGAGGGCGACTGTTCTTCGGTAATACGTCGTATATCGAGGATACAATGCTGGATGTGGTCAACAGATGTAAGCAGGCAAAACATATCTGTATTGACTGTAGTAATATCAATGAGATCGATATTTCCGTTGTTTCGCTTTTTGAAAAGCTGGTAACCAACCTTGGTAAATCAGGGGTGAGTCTGTTGTTTGCCCACGTACGACCGAATATTCTGGATATTATTAAAAAGTCAGGATTGTACGATGTGATCGGAGAAAATAATATTTACGACACCGTTTGGGATGCCCGTGAAGAGATAAATCCGGAGTGTACATCGGGGAACTACTACATTATCTAATACAAATATATTTTGTAATTGAAAAGCCATGAACTGTATTTTTGCAGTCCATGGCTTTTTATTTGAACGGAAATGATTATCTGACTGAAACTGTTGTTTTATTTGAATTCTTCTTTCTCTTGAAAGAAAATTTGACCGGTATTTTTACAATCTCGCCATCAGATTCGAATACCGGGTAAGCAAGAAAATTAATTGGACCAGAATCGGGACCTGGGTCTATCACCAGGTTTCTACCACGGCTGAACTCGACCCTGTTGGCGGGGTGATGTCCGAAGTAGTAGGTTGATAGGGCCGTGTATTTATCAGCCTCGGATATGTCTACCGGCCACCATTTGCCTTCCGCATAGAATTCAGCCCAGCAGTGGTAACCGGATATCCCACCTTCGTCGCGAGCTGAAGGAATAGAGGCTCCAATGGCGAACCGTGCCGGAATACCTATTGACCGGGCAAGTGCAATGAAATATGCGTGAAAGTCAGTGCAGTTTCCGGTGCGAGCATCGCATGCGTACACCGCATCTCCTTTGCCCCAGCCTGTGCCGTATTTTATGTAGCTTATACGGTCTATCACGTGGTCATAGAGTGCGCGTGATCGTACCAGTTCTCCACTTTTACCCTTAACAATACCTTCTGCTATATTCTTAAAAGTTTCTTCTTTTGGCGGCGTAAGATACATACTCAAATCTTCATCTGTAGCATCATAAGCTGCCTTTTCTTTACGTATAACGGAAAAACGCAGATCCAGGTTCATACCGCTGTCTTTCGGACTTAATTCATAGAAAAGTATTTTGTTGCCGTGTGTGCTTTCGTTCAGTACACTGCTCTTGCCCGGGCTTTTGTTGATTTTTATTTCAACATCCTGAAACTGGTCTGAACTTGGAAGAGGTATCCACATTCTTGCAGAATTCTTGATTGTCGGCAATTTTGCTGAATATTTGAACTCAAATTGATCAAGTCCTTTTTTTACTCCAAGCAGTTCGGGTGAGGCATTTTCAATAGGAACCCGTTTCCACGTTTTATTCCTGCTCTGCTCCCAGGCATAAAAAGGTTGTCCGTTGAGCTTATGGAGGGTCGTTTCTGTTACCGACATTTCTTCCGGATCTCCGGCTAAGAAGAAATCTACGTCGTAGACATCGCCCTCAGTATCAACCAGATCGACACAGGCAAAGTGGCGGCGTGGCCCTAAGTTAGACAGGTATTCTGTATGGACTTTTACCAGTTTGAATGAGAATTCATCTCCATCCGAAGAAAACCTGAAGTATCCGTTTCCTCCGTTGGTTTTATCTTCAATGTATTTCTCGATTCCGATTTGTATGTCTTTGGTCACCACATTCGGGATTGCTGATTCCTGGAGCGAATTATTTTTACTGACACAGCCGGCAGAAAAAAATGAGGCACAAAAGCCTAAAAAAACAGTTTTTTTTAATAATGCTTTTGTGCCTTGAGCACCACTTTTGTAAGCTATCATCACAGGAATTCCTAACTTGTTGGATGCTCACTATGAGGATGTTCGCTGCTGATAGGGTGTTCCGAGCTTGGATGATCTTTATGTGGGTGATCTCCATCTGATTTGCAGCCGGTCAAACTTACTTGTAAAACTGCAGCCGCTGCCAGTATTAGTAACAATTTCATCGTCAAATCTCCTCATTTATTATGATAAACTCATTATCAGGTCAACATGACCCTATAAGCTCTTTATACTCCATTTGTTATGCTGTAGTCAAGGCTAAATCCTACTACATTGGTGTTGTTTTAAGAGTTGCTGGGTATAAGGGGATAATAATGTTTATATATTGAGGCTCAATTTGATACTTTATCAGAAGCCATTCGTGATTTTACTGCGGTTTTTGTAGGCAAAATGGACGAAATAGAACTCTTATGGATTCGCTTCAAAAGCTTTGGTTATTTCATTTACGCAGAGTTTTTCCCATTTTGAGTAGGGAAGGGGAAAGATATTGAGGCTGGATCGTTTGAACATCCGGTATCGCTTAGGCGAAAAGATGTATTCAAATTATTACTTTAGATCAGTGCTATCCGACAATGTCAGATCGCACTGGTTAATTTGTTACGTACGACTCTAATTATTATGGAGTTACAATTAGCTCGAAGTTGTCCAGACGGGCAAATCCACCACTTGAGGTCTCAATTGCGACAAACAGAGTCTTGCCTTCATATGTAGCATCAGCTGTGTAGATTTTATTTTGGTCAACCGTTTCGTAAGTAGAATTTTGCGTTGAAATTGGAGACTGTTTCGTTTTCAAATCATGACGTTCTCCTGTAATAGTATCGTCAAGTGTTACGAAAAGAGAAACGCTTACCGTATCTGATGCATCCACCCAATTATGAGCATCGTACCATACATAGCTGATGTCAAAGCTGTTTCCTTCACTAATTGTATGACCGGTATCCAATCCGAACCCTTTATTGCCAGCAAGAAGTGCGTTCTGAGATCCATCAATGTAAGCTATATTGTCTTTTGTTGCCCAAACAGTTTGATCTCCACCAAGGTTATACCAATTTGCAGTGTTCGCAAAATCAACTTTTGCTCCGGTGTAAGCATTGAAATCACCATTCAGTACCGAACCACCGACAATGATCTGAGGCGTAGCATTACCACCCGTTTCGCTCAAAGTGACAGCTGCCGCATAACGCTTGCCGAGCTCAACCTGTCCTGCTGTATCATAGTGAAGACCACCGAGAAGCCAGTCATCACTCGTCATAGTGCTGATACCAGTATGAGCATCAACGGTATAGATATTAGGAGAACCAGCAGCTACAGTCTCCATTGCAGTACGAACTGTTATGTCATTTGCGTGTTCACCACCAATAAGACCGATGAAAAACTTTAATTCATCCCAGGAAGCAGCAGCACGCTCAATTTTGTCTGTGTTAGCATCGGCAATTTTCGATATATCATCAGACAGATCCTCTATAAACTTAGCTAGGTTATCCTTGTAATCATCAGCCCTATTATCAGTTGCATCAGCTTCTCCCTGCATCCAGAGAACTCCTTGAATACGCAAAGTGTCACCTGCAGGTAGTGCAACAGCCGCTTCCTCAATAGTCGCTAAAAGGTGGTCATAATTATTTATGTAAGTATCAACTGGATTAGGAACAATTTCATCAGGCTCAGGTGTATTATCAGTTACATAATCATTCCAATCACCATTAGTCTTCGGATTATCAGCTGGAGCAATAGAGGCTGATCCACGCGCATATTTGATGATCGCGATCTCTCCTCCATGGATCTGCTGCATATCGTATCCGAATGCAAGTTCCGGGCCGAAGCGGCGTCCGGACTCTTTTCCTTGTCCTTTTCCCCATGGCCAATCAAACGTCAGACCTTCATAAGGAAGCATGGAGTGCCAGGAGTCAAACGGTGCCATAGCCATATCTGCTGACTCGGTACAAATGTCATCAACACTTGTTCCTCTGTAAAAGCGGACATTGGTATGGACTGTATTCAGATCAGAACGACCAATACTATCCAGTGTATCTGCCGGTGCCAGGCCATCTACCGGGCTTTCCGTAATACCATACCCTTCGGCATTTGACTGACCTGAAAGAATCCAGGTATCAATTACTTCGGCATCAGCTACCCATGCGTGAAGTGTAAGTCCTGCAATTAATGCTTTGACCCATGTTCTTTGTTTGACTCTTTCTCCCAAAAAACCTTTTAGATTTCGTTTACCCATCTTAATGCTCCATCTTTCTGTTGTTGTTCCCCTTCTCAATGCGTATGCAGTCGCATACATCTATTTATACAGAGTGACAATGGTTGAGTATAACAGATAGTGATTTTTTTCTATTAAAAAGACTAGTCTTCATAGGATTGAATATTTTGAGAATTGGTTTTGAATGGTCGTGTCTCTGGTACTCTAATAATTTTCTATGATGGGTGTTTATGCTCTTTTGAATGCATTTAAAACCTCACTTACACAATACTCTTTATTGTGCTTCCATTTTGAGTGGGGAAGGGGGGGATTGTGCAATGCTATTAAGTTTCTCAGGCAAGTAAGGGGTTCATGACTTGCCATCAAAAAGCTGAGTAGAACTCAGCACTCCAAAGCCTCGCTACGCGATGCAACATTCCGACGTTTTGTGGGTTTGCGAACAACGTTCGCTTTGGAGTGCGGTGCTCGGCACCGCTTTTCGATGCTTGAGCAAATCACTCAAGAGAAACTTAATAGCATTG
>JAUVCU010000012.1 GCA_030590715.1 Lentisphaeria bacterium | reverse complement strand
CCTCATCTGTTGGGGAAAAGTTTTTCTGCAATTGAAACTTTTATCGACAAGCTTCGTTATCCATTGGATATTGCGAAACACAATGAACTTATCGATTCTGGAATTTCAGATGTCAGACGCTATGGGCGTTACATCGTAATTGAATGTGAAAATCTATCGGGAATTATTATGCATTTGGGCATGACCGGCCAATTGAAAATTCTCGATTCTAAAAATTAAAAATTAAAAATTCAGACCGTCACCGCTCTAAGCACGAATATACCATTTTTTATATTAATTCTGGAATGCAGATGCGGTTCGAGTGCGTACGGAAATTTGGATATATTTCGTATTGTGAATTTACAGAAAAAGGAGCACTTCCTGAAGTTTTGAAGAACCTTGGCGTTGAGCCTCTTGAGGATGAATTCTCTTTTGCTTTTATGAAAGGAGTCTGCAAAAAAAAGAAAACAGCTATCAAGAATCTGATAATGGATAATAAGATTGTGACGGGAATCGGGAATATTTATTCGGCAGAATCTCTGTTTATTGCAAATGTAAATCCCTTAAAACGAGCAAATGAACTTTCTGATTTAGAGATCAAAAATATTGTTGTTTGTGTAAAAAAAGTTTTATCGAATTCAATTTCAGATGGGAAAAAGCATTGTGAAGGAAAAGAGCTTCCCGACGGGAGCGAATGGAAATATCCTGTAGATTTCAACGTTTACGGCAGAGCAGGGGAAAAGTGTCAGAAGTGTTCGGCTCTCATTGCAAAGGTTAAAATAGGCGGGCGAAGCTGTTTCTTTTGCCCTGGCTGTCAGGTTTGAATAGCCTAATTTTTCCGCTTCCAATTTGATAAAAATAAGGTAATTGATACTTTATCGCTGTTTTTATACCGCGAGCGGTAATCTTAATATTAAGAGGTAAAAGATATGAAACGAGTTGGAGCACATGTAAGTGCATCGGGTGGTGTTGAAAACGCGCCTTTGAATGCTGAAAAGATCGGAGCAAAGGCATTTGCTCTTTTTACAAAGAATCAAAAGCGCTGGGCAGCTAAACCGCTGACAGAAAAAAATATTGAAAAGTTTAAAGCAAATTGTGAGAAGATGGGAGTGTCGCTAGAGCATATTCTCCCTCATGATAGTTATCTGATAAATCTTGGTCATCCGGAAGAGGAAAAACTTCAAAAATCACGAGATGCGTTTCTTGATGAGATGCAGCGTTGTGAACAACTGGGACTGAAGCTTTTGAATTTTCATCCAGGGAGCCACCTGAAACAAATCTCAGAGGAAGAGTGCTGTGAGAAAGTTGCGGAGTCGATCAATCTTGCTCTCGCAGAAACAAAAGATGTGATCGCGGTAATTGAAAATACAGCTGGACAAGGATCGAATATTGGTTACAAATTTGAGCACCTTGCTGCAATTATCGAAAAAGTAGAAGATAAAAGTAGAATCGGAATCTGTATTGATACGTGTCATGCTTTTGCTGCCGGATATGATTTTCGAACAAAAGAAGCCTGTGAGAAAAGCTGGAAAGAGTTTGATGAGGTTGTTGGATTCAAATATCTAAAAGCTATGCATTTGAATGATGCAAAATCAGAATTTGAAAGCCGCGTGGATCGTCATCACAGTTTGGGCCAGGGAAATATTGGAGAGGCCTGTTTCGAATATATTATGAACAGCCCACATTTTGAAGAGATTCCTATGGTCCTGGAAACGATTGACCCTGAGATCTGGGATAAAGAGATCGAGTGGCTTTATAGTCTGGCAAAATAATTCAGCATAAGCTATACATCTTTTGTATAGCTTATCTATTTATCATCTTTGCTTCTGTAAATCGGAATTCTGATTATAAAATTGGAACCTTTGCCTTCTTCGGAAACTACTTCCATGGTCCCGTTGTGATTTGCGGTGATGATGGAGTACGAAACGGAAAGTCCTAGTCCTGTCCCTATACCGATTGGCTTCGTCGTGAAAAACGGCTCGAAAATTCTGCTTTTTATATCGGCAGGTATTCCCGGTCCGTTATCTCCAATCTCAATTCTCACATATTCCGGCTCTGCTTTCAGTTTTAAGGTGAATTTCGGTGCATAATTCTCGTCTTTTATGCTTTCCATTGCATATACCGAGTTTTTCATCAAGTTGAGTAATACCTGTTCAAGTTCTGTCGGTTGACAGAGAATGTGAGGTAGGCAGTTGTCGTAGTCCCTTTCCATCTCGATGTACTTAAAGTCGTATTTCTTTTTGATATCATAATCGGAGTATCCCAGTAGTATTGTGCTTTCCAGCAGTTCTTTTGCGTCCGTTGATATCATTGATGCATTTGGATTTCGACTGAAACTGAGCATGTTTTTTACAATTTTTGCCGCTTTATTGCAGGATTCCATACACCCGGCAAGAAACTTCTTTATTTTCCTGTTTTCCAGATAAATATCTAGAGACTTAAGGTCGAGATCTAACTTTTCGGCCTCGTTAATGTTGGCCTGCATATCCGGAGACATGCGCCTGAGTGTATTTTGAATCCCCTGCATTATTCCGCCAAGAGGATTGTTGATCTCGTGTGCCATTCCTGCGGCGAGGCTTCCTAGAGAAAGCATCTTTTCGTGCTGTACAAGCATTCCTGTTATCCGTTCCTGCTCGGTAACATTCTCGATTCTTATTACAGCTCCCTTATTGTTTGTGTCAACAAGTGGATAAACCTGAATATCAAATGTGCCAATTTCGTTATTTATTTTGAGCTTTTGTTTTTTGATCTCATGAATCATGTTTTCGGAGATAGAGTCTGTGATATGTTTAAAAATTGTTTCATTTAAACCTAAATCATGATCTTTTATATTAGTCCCTATGAGGCTTGCGGCATCTTCGACAAACATTACCATCGCGGCAAGGTTCCATTGAAGGATATTAAGATCGTCATCAACTCCTATAATAGCGGATGGCATAGAGTCGATGACGTTATTCAAATAATACTTAATTGATTCCGCCTGCTGTTGGGCCTCGACCTTTTCTCCAAACTGGGTTTTCAGGTTCTGCTTTTGGACTTCAATCGTAGACATCTTGTCCGATATTGAGTCCTTCATTATCTTGAAACTATGAGCTAGCTCTCCAAGTTCATCGTTCTGGTTAAGGGGGATAGTCGCATTCATCTCCCCGTTGGCAATTCTTGAGAATAGTATGATCATTGACTTTATCGGTGATGTGACAAATTTAATGACAGCCAGTGAGCTGATTATCGTAGTTACGAAAATTATAAATATAAATTTAACTATTAGAAATTTGATATGGCGTTTTTGTTTTTCAATGATGAACTTGTCCGTTGTAAAAACGGTGACTTCGCCCATTGAAATTTCATCGTCTTTAATTTCCTCACTAGTGTCTTTAAGCAACTTTCCTTTGATAAATGAAAAGTCAGAGCATGGTATCAATTTACCTTCAGGTGTTTTAGCACGTCCGAGGAGAATTGAACCCGTAGCATTTTCTAGGGCAACAATACAAACGATATCTTTTGCCGTCATCTCCGCTTCTATCATCTTATTGCCTATACTGATGTCGTAGTTTTTTATAGGGAGGCTTAAAACGTAGCTCAGTCGCTGGGCTGTGTGTTTTGTTTTTATTTTTTGTTCTTCCTCACGCTGGGTTGTTTCTGTCCAGACTTCTACAAATCCAGCGACAATCAATGAGCATGATATTGTAGTTATTATTATTGTATTAATTTTTACCTTTATCGACAGGTTCATATTATCCCTTATTTACCAGAACTGATTTCCCAAAAAACTACTAATGCTGAAATCGTATTCTTTCAACTTTTTGTTGTGGGTCTTCGTTAATCTTCTGAAGTCAACGTGGTTCCAAGCTATGTTATCTATTTGGTTCAAATATATTTCTGCTGCTTTTTGATCCAATGTTGAGAAAGATGTTTTTTGGATTAAGCCTTCTCCCGCAAAGTCTATTCCGTAGAAGGAGAGGACCATAGGCTTCCTGCTATTGCTACCATGTGTGTTTTCCCATCGCTAGTGGAAAACAAATTTCTACTTCTAGCGGTCGTTGCCAATTGCTTTGCAAGTTCGTATCCAGCTTGTTGGTCATCGGGGAATATATGTCCTAGCCACTGTTTGTATCTACCTCTCGGGGATCCCACATCTCCAAAAATATTTTCCGGATCTTTGTTTTTATCTGAGTTTATTACAAATTGTTTTATATTGTTCTTTTCTGCAAGATTAAATATTTTTGTTCCGATACCTGCACTGAATATATGAATCAGATAGTCAGGAGCGTCTTCTTGTTCTAACTCTCTGATTGTGTCTTTTACGTAGTCAGTCCAGATCCCGGAACCGGTGTATGTAACTTTTAGGTCTATTTTCAGGTCTTTTGCTGTAGCCTGCATGAAACCGACTACCTTTTTCCAGAAGAAATCATTTTTCGAACTCGGGCTTACAAAGGTCACTTTCATTTTTTCCCGCGCAGAAGCCTGGGCAACGAAGAGTATTTGTAGTCCTAATACAGCTGCTACGATTAGTGTTTTCATTCTGAACGCCTTTTTTCGAAAAAGTCTATTCATAAATTTTATGATGTCTTGACTTCAATAACAAGAAGTAAAACCATGTAAGAACATATTCTTGGTGTACAGGAAAGGATTCTTTTTTTATTGGTAAGTTCTTTTTATATCTTTGTTTGCATTTTTTAAATTTCCCTAATCTCCCCATTTCTCTTTTTCTTTCGTTAAAAATGCCCCTTATATGTCGTTTTTATCATTATGAATTTCTATTCAAATTTCTTCTAAACTGCTTGTAGCTTAGGTGTTTTAAGGTTAAGATAGGTAGCGTTAGGGGCGAAAAGGTGAATGCAGGGTTAAAAAGTTTAAGGAAGTGGTAAATATGGACGAGTTAGTATTTTGTGGAGAGTTTGAGCATTCAATCGATTCGCAAGGACGTATTGCTATACCCAAAGACTGGAGACATAAGGACAAAGAAACCCGCTTTATCATTCTGCCTAATAAGAACTTCCTACATCTTTATCCAATTGAGTCATTTCAGCATTTCCTTTCCAAAGCTAAAGAGATTTCAATCGTTGATAGAAAAAAAGCAATGGCGTTAGCTAAAATTGCATCACGTGCTCAAGAATGTCGCTGTGATAAACAGGGGCGTATTAAAATTCCGGCAAAACTTCAGGCAGTTGCAGATCTTAATGGTAGTGCGACAATGGTCGGTGCGTTTACCTCAGCTCAGCTTTGGTCTCAAGCTAACTGGGAAATTGAACTTGAGAATGAAGATGAAAATGATTTCATGGATGAAATCATGAATATCGGATAAACCGAAGAAAATATAATTTAGGAACTACATAAAAGTTTAATGGATAATTTAGATAAAGATATGAAACACATCCCGATAATGACACGGGAAATCCTTGAACACTTAGTTCCACAAGAAGGTGTATGCAGAATCGTTGACGGTACTCTGGGATACGGAGGACACAGTTCGATGATGATGAAGGCGAATAAAGAAGCACTCCTTCTTGGTATTGATAGAGATAATGAGGCTCTAGCCCATTCAGAAGAAGTCCTTTCATTTGCTAAAGGGCGGGTGAATCTGGTTCGCGGAAGCTTCAGTGAAATGGCAGACATTGCGAAAGGGATTGGTTGGAACTCTGTGGATGCAATTCTACTTGACGTTGGAATATCATCTCCTCAGATCGACGATGCCATACGCGGATTTGCACACCGTTTTGACGGACCTCTCGATATGCGAATGGATAAAAGATCTCCAAATACAGCTAGTCGTATTTTGAATAGATACACAGAAGAAGATCTTGCTCGAATTTTTAGGGAGTATGGAGAGATCAGAAGTAACAAAAAACTTGCTGCTGAAATTTGTAAGAGAAGAACAGATAAAGTTTTTACAAAAACTTCAGAGCTTAAGGCGTTGTGTGAAGAGCTTTTTGGTAAAGCGAGACCGGGACAGCTTCCGACAGCAACACTTTGTTTTCAGGCTTTGAGAATCGAGGTGAACGAGGAGCTTGAGCAGCTGAAAAAAGCAGTTGTAGACGGAATCAAATTACTTGCTCCGGGAGGACGTTTTGGAATTATAACATTCCACTCTCTGGAAGACCGTATTGTGAAACAGGCTTTTAAGGAAGCGACAAAAGATTGTGTTTGTCCGCCGGGATGTCCGATTTGTATTTGCGATCATAAAGCATCGGTGAAGTTGGTAAATAAAAAACCTTTCACGGCAAGCAAAGATGAAGTTGACTTCAACTCCAGATCAGCTTGTGCAAAATTAAGAGTAGCTGAAAAGCTTTAACAGGAGAGATTATGAGAATCCATACACATGGGAGTCCGAGAGTTAGAAATGGACGCGGTTCGTCTAGACAATCAAAAAAAAATCCTGTCGCTTACTCAATTGTAACACTTCTGGCTTTTATCATTGCCGTTTTTGCGGTGGTTAATAAGTCGATTGAATACAGTGCTAAAGCGCAGGAACTTGCTGAGCATATGAGTGAAACGAGCTCTAAAATCAAAAGACTTGAGAGTGAAGCCACGTTTCTTAAAATGAAGGCTCAGAGTCAGATGAGCCATAAAGAGATTCAGCGCAACATCAAGAAGTTTGATCTTGCTTTGAGAGAGCCATCGCCAAACCAGGTGAGGTTCTTGAACTCAGACACAAAAGGTTATGCATCTGTATCGGCTACATCCGGTCAGCGCGTAGCTTTACGATAAGCCCTTTTTTATATCAAAATAGCATTTGGCTTTTTGGCGAATGCTATTTTGATATTTTCTTTTTATCCTCTTAAATCCAAGTAATAAATTGACAAGACACAGTAATATTGCCGCACGAATAAAAGTAGTCTTCATACTTGTATGTATGGCAGCCTGTTATTTGACCTGGCATCTTCACACTGTACAGATTGTCCGCCACGAAGAGTTAAGCGCGAAAGCCAAGAGAACCTATACTAGGCACACAACAGTTAAGGGGAAGCGAGGTCAGATCTACGACCGCAAAGGCAATGTTCTTATTGGTAATATTCCTGTAAAAGAGATCTATGCGGACCCACAATTCATTCCAAGCCGTGCTATGGCAGTCAAAATAGCGGATTATTTTAAAGAAAAGCTGAACTTCAGTGAAGAGAAGAGATCTCGATTGGTCAGGGATCTTATGAATAAGAAGGCGATAAATAGCGCCGGGAAAGTTATTGACGATCATTATGCTTTTATAGCCCGAAATGTTGAGTTTGAGCTGTCGCAGCAGATGGAACTGGAAACCAAGCAGTTTGGACTTTCCCGATACGCTTTAACGTTTCGAGAGGAATTTAAACGGTATTATCCTAAGGATGAACTTCTCTCAAATATTCTCGGGTTTACAAACAGTGAAGCAAGCGGTGTAACCGGAATTGAAAGCAAGCTTGATGAAAGCATGTCGTCAAAGGGGTTCAAACAGCAGTATGAGCGCTCAAGCGCAGGCGTTCCTTTCTCATACGGTATTTCTAAAACTGAAAATATTGAAAACGGAAACAATGTTTATCTGACCGTTGAAGAACCCGTTCAGGCAATTGTCGAGGAAGAACTGGATAAATTGATGGCTGAATGGACTCCTAAAGCCGCATTTGCTATTATGGCAGATCCGTATACCGGAGATCTTCTGGCTGTTGCACAAAGACCTACTTTCAATCCGAATGACAGGAGTACTTACAAGCAGGAACTTTATAAAAACCGGATTGTGGGCAGTATCTTTGAGCCCGGTTCGACTATGAAACCGGTGGTGATCGCACAGGCTATTGATAGTGGATTAGTAACTCCCGATACAAAAATAGATTGTGAAGGCGGATATTGGAAACAGTATAAGTTAAGGGATTCCCATGAACATGAAAAAATGACTGTTTCTGAGATTATTCAGGTTTCAAGTAATATCGGTACCGCTAAGATTGCTGTTCAGATGGGAAAGAAAAAGCTGTATGAGACTTTGTATAATTTCGGTTTTGGCCAAAAGACGGGGGTTAAGCTGGCTGGAGAAACCAGAGGACTGTTGCCGCATTACAATAAATGGTATCCTATTAAAACGACCCGTGCGTGTATCGGGCAGGGGATAAATGTTACACCACTTCAACTTGTTCGATCGTACTGTGCTTTAGCCAATGGCGGCTATCTACCTGAATTAAGAATTATTGACCGGATTGAAGACCCTAACACTCAGGAATTTGAAAAGATCCCTTATGGACCAAAAGTTAAGTTGTATAATAATCCGTGGACCCATAAAAAAGTTATCGACATGATGAAGTTGGTGACAATGAAGGGAGGTACGGCAGAGAATGTTGCAATGGATGGTTATTACACCGCTGGTAAAACTGGGACCTCTCAAAAAATTATAAACGGGAGATATTCTCAAACAAAATTCTACGCGAGCTTTATCGGTTTTGTGCCGGCAGATCGTCCTAAATTTGTGCTTCTGGTAATGGCAGACGAACCTCAGAAAAGACATTGGGGAGGAACGGTTGCCGGGCCTACGTTCAAGAATATTTCGGAGAGAGTTCTGAAGTATTACAATGTCCAGCCTGACTACTTCTATGAGAATGAAGATTAAATAACAGCCCGTGTGAGATATACACACAGACTGTCATTTATTATCTTTTATCTAGTTCTTACTTTTCACTGGTCTAAATGGCCATGCCCACGACGTAAATGCAGGAACTTGTCTTGTCTGGATCCAGACTCTTCCCGTACCTTTGAAATGGTAGACCAATCCTTCTTTGGATAGGAATAAAGACTTGTCGCCGCCAACCGGCCTTACGGTGTATTCAAGGTTTTCTGTGAACGCGACAATGTGCCCTGTATCTACTACATAGTCCCCGTCAACGTCTACTTCTATTATTCCCCCATAGCTGTTAAACCACAGATCCCCTGTCCCGGAACAGCGGATCAGAAACAGGTTTTCTCCGGAAAAGAATCCCTTTGTAAAACCCTGCCATTTTGTTTCTGTATTAACTTCCGGGGTCGAGGCTACATAAGCGGGATTCTGGAGATAAATCGTTTCGTTTTCAAGATGTACATGTCGAATATCTCCTGGAGCCGGAGGGAAAATTGATATCTCTCCATCACCATTTTCTGCAGTGTACTCTGTAAGTGATGAACCGATGTCGACTGTAGATTGAAGGAGAGCGGTAGAATCTCCGAATAAACTTTGTAGAATTAGAAACAGTCCCCCTTTTTTACCAATCCGCGGATATGATGTCTCTGTACAACAAGGCTTATTTTATGAGCAATGACGCCGGAAACTTCCTCGTATTATCGCTGTCAAAAATAAGACGAGCGCACTCGATAAATATATTTTTTGAACCGTAAAGTTTCTTCTGAGCTGCTTGCTTGAATTTGAACTTCGTCTGTTGGTAGTAAGATAAAAAATTTTGAGGATCTTTTTGTCGGAGCTGTAAAAAGACCATTCGGGAAAGTCAGGATGGTTGAAATAGATAAGTCTGTTTCCCGACCCACCTTTTGTCATTTCGAGATAGGATAAAGGAAATGCTATCGACTCATCGTTATTTGTGTATGTCAGGTAAGATTCATCGACTTCAATGATACCGCTGCGCCGGCCTCTTTTGAACTTCTTGTGAAGTGCGTGCCCTTGGTAATTCATTACTACAAACATCCCTTTGAAATAGGTTTATTTCTAACCATGAACTGCAGGTGAAATTACTAAATCATAAACTAATCTAATTTCAAATATCTGTGTCCGAGCATTATTCTATCTATTTCAGCCTATTTTCTGACCGATAATTCAAAAAAAAATCTACGGGGCTATATTTATGATAAATATCAGATAATTAACACGTGCGAGGAACTGCCGATGAGTAGGTATGATAGAACGAAAGGCTGGGATGAATTTGATTGGGAGCGTGAGATCCGCAAAGATGATGAGCGTGTTAATGCCTATATGGATGAGCTGTCCAAGTTTATCGATCTTCCTCATGAAGAGTCAATTATTATCAAAAGTCTTCAGAACCACTCTAAGCCTGTTCCACTGAATATAAATCTTGCCGAAGAAGACTTTGCTATGTCCGAAACCGATGAAGAGCTGGACGAAGAATTCTTCAGTAACGAATGGCGTAAAAAAGACAATGCATTCATTTTTCTTATGGTTGAGAAAATGGCTTCTAAATGGGCTATTATACTGGCTTCAAAACTTGTGCCGGAAAATATGATCCAGGGGATGCGGGTTGTTTGTTTCTATGGGAAACTGCTTTCCCGCGTTTCAGATGTATTGCAGATCGGGCCGGAACAAGTTCCTAGTGCTTTGAGAATTGCTCTCTGTAAAAGAATTGCCGGGATCATAAATGAACTGTTGGCGGAAGTGAAAAAAATAGCTGAATTCCAGGATGATTTGGATGATGAGATTATCTATCACACAAAAAGGCTCCAGATCGTTAGAGAGAAAATGATTGATCTGCTGGAGAAAATCCGAAGTGAAGCTGTCTGATTTGTAATGATTTTTCATGATTTCTTTTTATCTGGTTTTGGCCTGGTCATAAAATGTCCAATTGCCTTTGTTAAGTTGATTAGTAACAACTAACCAAGGAGAATATTATGGACACAATGACAATTTTTGCATGGATGAATGAGATCGCAGCTGAAACGCCAGAACAATTCGAAGAGTTCTTTTTCAATGATATCAGAAGTACGCTTTTTCCAAATTGGCATAATAACAATCCTCAACCGGATGAGTCAATTGCCGCTACGGGCATGTTCTGTTCTCTACTTCAATGCACTTCAAAAATAGAACTTCGTCAAAGCATGGCAAGAATTGCGGGGCATGTGGTGACCAATATGGATGTGCGGGCGTCTATTTTTGAACTCTTTGGAGCACAACCGCTCAAAGCAAATATTGTATTCAACGATTATTTTATTGCGGTAAACTACTCGTTAACAACTCTCGGGCATCGCAATATGTTCAGTGAAGAGATCGAATTTGTCGCAGCCGGCGAATCACAAATGCTGTCTCCGGTTCAATGTGCCGAGCGCCTTATCCGCCAACGCCTTCTTTCGGCCTAGGTGATCAATGGTCTTAAGCCTTATTTTGAATATATTTGACGTCCCACATTTATCGCTTCAAAGATTGAATTTTCACGTAACTCAAAAAATCCTGCAGCTGGTATAACACCCACCTCGCAGGACTTTTTTTATCCCGATTTTAATCCTCTACTCTTTTGAATAGTATTTTAAGTACTATTGTTTTGACAATTGTTAATTGGAACTCTTATTTCAATTAAATAAACCATGCAGGATAATTTTTTTAGTAAGGTAAAATAATGACGAGTTACAACCAGGATGGTGTTTTTTATGATGCGCGCGCAAAAATCATGTGGGGAGAGCCAAAAGAAGACGTTCGCAAATTTCTTGAAACTACAGATCTTATGGACTTTGAAATTGATCAGATGTTGAATGATCTGTATGCAGAACGTGCAAGTGAGATCAGGTCAAATGGAATGTCGAAACTGATCAAGTGGTCCGCCGCGTTTGTGGGATGTGCTATACTTGCTCTGGTTTTCTTTGGCATTTTTCCGATAAAAGTAATCGCTCTTTTTGTCCTAGGCGCTTTGGTCAGCGGGTGGCGCGCGTTCGACGGCCTGTCTATGCTTCTGGAAGGCGGAAAACGCGAAGGTTGTATGACCAGTATGGTCGATTAAAGTTTTATTTGTACCCATTCCATATGTAGCATCTCTTCATTAATTTTATCATTGCGTAATAATGATGCCATGGCACAATCTCATAGCCTGAGGCTTCAGCCTCAAGTTGTTTTATTTACCTATTTGTGCTCTGAAGGAGCACTATTCTGAAATTTCACTTTCTCTAACGACCTTATCCCCATAGTAAACTCAGTTTCTTGTTCGAGTCGGTGCACAAACTAACAGCACTCGAATAACGTTTGTTTGCTAATCAACTTAAAAGATTTAAGTAAACATCCCCAAACTTATACGTTTAATTCAGAGAATTAGGTAGTCATAAGTCGTTGAAAATATATCTGTTTAGGGTAACTTACGAACCTTGTTGTTTATAGAGATGAGCGTTGTTGATATATCTTCATAACTGCTTGTTTCTGAGCTGAATTGCCGGCTCGACACAAATTACTTATATTAAGTTCAAATTAAAAATACAGAATTGGCGGTGAACAATCGCAAAAATAGTAATTATTTTTGAGCATTGATCGTCAACAGAGGAGAGTAAAATGGGTAAGACAATTACCGAGAAAATCTTCGATGCGCACTTGGTAGACAAGCCGTTCGAAGGAACAAATGTATTGCGTCTGGACGCAGTATTCTGTCATGAAATTACAACGCCGATCGCTATTACAGACCTTATGGCGCGCGGAAAAGACCGTGTTTTTGACAATACAAAAATCAAAGCGGTTATCGACCACGTAACTCCTGCAAAAGATTCAAAAACTGCCGAGCAGGGAAAACTTCTTCGCGAATGGGCTGCCCGCAACGAGATCGCTGACTTCTTCGATATCGGAGACAACGGTGTTTGTCACGCAATCTTCCCTGAGAAAGGATTTGTCCGTCCTGGATATACTATCATCATGGGTGACTCTCACACATGTACTCACGGTGCTTTCGGTGCTTTTGCCGCCGGTGTCGGTACTACTGACCTTGAAGTTGGAATGCTTAAAGGTGTGTGTTCTTTCCGCGCTCCAACAAGCATCAAAGTTGAGCTTAACGGCGCAATGAAAGAAGGCGTTTACGCTAAAGACGTTATTCTTACTGTTATCAAAGAGCTTACAGTTAACGGTGCTACTAACCGCGTGATTGAGTTCACTGGTCCTGTTGTTGATAACATGGATATGGAACAGCGTATGACACTTTGTAACATGGCTATCGAAGCTGGTGGTACTTGTGGTGTTTGCTATCCTGATGCTGTTACTGTTGATTTTCTTTGGGAATTCATTAAAGACGACTACGCTTCAAAAGAAGCTGCTGTTGAAGATTTCGCTAAATGGATCTCTGACGCAGATGCTGAATACGATGACGTTCTTGCAATCGACGTTGATGCGATCGAGCCTGTTTGTACTTTCGGATACAAACCTGATATGGTTAAAAATATTTCAGAAATGGAAGGGACAAAAGTTGACCAGATCTATATCGGTTCATGCACAAACGGTCGCCTTTCTGACCTGCGCGAAGCTGCTAAAGTTCTTGAAGGGAAACACATCAGCGCGAACGTTCGCGGTATCGTTTCTCCTGCTACTCCAAAAATCTTCTCTGATGCTCTTCTTGAGGGAATCATCAAGACGTTTATGGATGCCGGTTTCTGTGTGACAAACCCGACATGTGGTGCTTGTCTTGGAATGAGTAATGGTGTACTTGCTGACGGGGAAGTTGCTGCTGCAACGACTAACCGTAACTTCGCCGGTCGTATGGGTAAAGGTGGAACTGTCCACTTGATGAGCCCTGCTACTGCCGCTGCTACCGCAATCGCCGGTGTAATCACTAATTCAGACCTAT
>JAUVCU010000188.1 GCA_030590715.1 Lentisphaeria bacterium | reverse complement strand
CAATGGAAGAAGCTTTGGCGTTTATGGACGAGCATCAAACATTTCCTGTAATCATTCGACCTGGATTTACCCTTGGTGGTACCGGTGGTGGAATTGCTTATGACATGGATCAATACAAAGACATCGTATGGCGTGGTCTTGATGCAAGTCCGACAAACGAGTGTCTTATCGAAGAGTCTCTACTTGGTTGGAAAGAGTATGAGATGGAAGTTATGCGCGATAAACACGATAATGCTGTTATCATCTGTTCTATTGAGAACCTTGACCCAATGGGTGTGCATACTGGAGACAGTATCACTGTTGCTCCTGCGCAAACTCTTACAGACCGCGAATACCAAATTATGCGTGACGCTTCTCTAGCTGTTATGCGTGAAATCGGTGTTGAAACTGGTGGATCAAACGTTCAGTTCTCTATTGATCCTGATACTGGTCGTATGATCATTATCGAGATGAATCCTCGTGTATCCCGTTCTTCTGCTCTTGCTTCTAAAGCGACTGGATTTCCAATTGCTAAAATCGCTGCAAAACTTGCAGTTGGATATACACTTGATGAGCTTTTCAATGATATCACACGTGAAACGACAGCTTGTTTCGAGCCGTCAATTGACTACGTAGTTACTAAAGTTCCACGTTTTGCTTTTGAGAAATTCCCACAAGCAGACAGCACACTTACGACTCAGATGAAAGCCGTTGGTGAAGCAATGAGTATTGGTAAGACTTTCAAACAGTCATTCCAAAAAGCTCTCCGCTCACTAGAAGTTGACCGTGCCGGATTTGGTGCAGATGCTAAAGATGCTAAATACGAAGCTCTTTCTACTGAAGATCTTGATGCTGAAATCAAACGTCCTAATGCACTTCGTATGTTCTACATCCACGAAGGTTTCAAACGTGGATATTCTGTTGATAAGATGCACGAACTTTCTGGACGAATCGACAAATGGTTCCTTCGTCACATGCACGAACTTGTTGCATACGAAGATGAAATCAAGTCTGCTGGATCTCTTGAAGGTCTTAAAGCTGATAAACTTCTATTTACTCAAACAAAAGAATTTGGTTTCTCTGATAAGCAGATCGCTTACCTTCTAGGTTCTGATGAGTTCGCTGTTTACCAGGCTCGTAAAGATATCGACCTTCTTCCTGTTTACAGCCTTGTTGATACATGTGCTGCAGAGTTCGAAGCTTACACTCCTTATTACTACTCTACTTATGGAGAGCGTAACGAAAAAGTTTCTACTGATAAAAAGAAAATCATGATTCTTGGTGGTGGACCAAACCGTATCGGGCAGGGGATCGAATTCGATTACTGCTGTGTACACGCGTCGTTCGCTCTTCAGGAAGCTGGTTTTGAAACTATCATGGTTAACTCAAACCCTGAAACTGTTTCTACTGATTATGATACATCAGACAAACTTTACTTCGAGCCACTGACATTCGAAGATGTAATGCACATTTACGAGCGTGAGCAGGCTGATGGTGTAATTGTTCAGTTCGGTGGTCAAACGCCACTTAACCTTGCAGAATCACTAGAGAAAGCAGGTGTTAATATTGTTGGAACAAGTCCTGAAAGTATCGAAGCTGCGGAAGACCGTGACTTCTTCCAGAAACTTGTTGATAAAATCGGAATCCAACAGCCGCCAAACGGTATTGCTACAAATGCTGAAGAAGCTGTGAAAATTGCTGAACGTATTGGATATCCTGTTCTGCTTCGTCCTTCTTTCGTTCTAGGTGGGCGTGGAATGATGATTGTTTATAAAGAAAAATACCTTCGTAAGTATATGGCTGATGCTGTTGAAGTTTCCCAAGAGCGTCCTGTTCTTGTTGACCGCTTCCTTGAAGATGCTATCGAACTTGATGTAGACTGTGTTTCTGATGGTGAAATGTCTGTAATCGGTTCGATTATGGAACACGTGGAGCTTGCCGGAGTTCACTCTGGTGACAGTGCTTGTCAGATTCCTCCAGTTAGCCTAAGTGACGCCGTTCTTGATAAAGTTCGTGCTCATACTCACGATCTTGCCCGCGAGCTTAAAGTTTGTGGTCTTATGAACGTTCAGTACGCTATCCGCGGTGAAGAAGTTTACATTCTTGAGGTAAACCCGCGTGCTTCTCGTACGGTTCCATTCGTAAGTAAGTCCATCGGAGTTCCTCTTGCTAAGATCGCTTCTCTTTGTATGGTTGGAAAAAAACTTAAAGATATCGGATTTACAGAAGAGATCATTCCAGAATTCAGCTGTGTGAAAGAGGCTGTTCTGCCATTCGTTAAATTCCCTGGTATAGACGTTGTTCTTAGCCCGGAAATGAAATCGACTGGTGAGGTTATGGGTATTGACTTCAATCCAGGTCTTGCATATCTTAAAACGCAGGTTGCTGCTGGTTCTACACTACCAACTGAAGGAAATGTATTCTTGACCGTTCGTGACCTTGACAAAGAGAATTCTCTTCAGATTGCTAAAGATCTTATTGATCTTGGATTCAAGATCTACTCGACATCTGGAACGTCTTCATATCTTTTTGAAAATGGTGTTACTGAAGTTAACGCTCTATTCAAAATCAACGAAGGTCGTCCGAACATGCTTGACATGATCGAGGCAGGTGAACTTGCATGGGTTGTTAACTCGCCGTCAACAGGAGCTGCTCCAAAAGTTGATGAGATTCAGATGCGTGCACAGTGTATCCGTAACGGTGTTCCGATTACTACAACTATCAGTGGTGCGACTGCTGCGGTTGAAGGTCTTCAGGCGCTTCGCGATATGAAGCACCTTGAGATCAGTAGTATTCAAGAATTCCACAGACATGCTCCGGTTCTTAACCTGAGCTAGTTCTAAGTAGTATTAGCCAGCATTTCGATTACTTTATCAAATGCTGGCTTTATTTTTTTACAAACACTTCAGGCAGGGTTTTATCCAATGGCAAAGATGGCAAAAAAGAAGACAAAAGCAAGATTGGTACTTATCGGAGTTACCGTTTCTGTGGTGCTTGTTATAGCGGCTGTTTGTTTCTTATATGACTTTTTAGGTAGGTTTTTATTTACAGAGAATGATCATTTTATCGTTAAAAATGTATATGTGGAAAGCCCTGGGAAGTGGGCCTCAAAAGAGAAAGATGTCCTTTTGAGCTCTGATATTGAAATAGGAAAATCTAATCTTTTTGCCATTGATATCGCTGAAATGTGTTCGAAGCTGCTTCAAGAGGCTAGTATTGAGAGTGTTGAGATACGAACAGAGTTGCCAGACACTATTCATGTAAATATTCATGAACGTATTCCGCGTGCCTTTATTCTTGCTAAAGATACAAGCTTTATTGTTAAAAGAACGAGTTCCGGTAAAAGTTATAGATCTTATGATTACAATTGGGTTGTTGACTCCAGCGGTGTTGTTATGTCAAGAGAATCTTGTTTGGATCTTGGGAGTAGTCTGCCTGTAATTGATTGTTCTCAATCGCATAAAAAAATCAGCCCAGGTGTTGAAATGGCGGGTATTAAGCCTGCTTTAGATCTTATCATGCTTCAGGTTGAAAAGTTTCGTCTGTTTAAAATTCCAGGAGTGAAGGGAATGTTTAGTTTTGATGTAAGAAAAGTTTCAATTCACCCAGATAAATCACTTAGCTTTGATGTTTTAGTACATAAAAAACGACGTTATTATGTCGAAAGAATGCCATATGAAGGATTGTCTTCGTATGTTCAGCTTCTTCAAAAGACTATTGGAAAAGAATTAAAAAGCGGTGACTATAAGAAAAATATTAAATTTGACATCAATAAGCAGATCATTTGCTCTAATCAATAAATTGAACGGGTAAGAGCATGTACTGTCTGCTGTTCTTTCTCTGTATTTCATTATTTGTTTTTTCTGCGATTCCCAATTCCCACTTTATCTGTAGTTAAAATGCTTCTTAAGTTCCATTTGTTCTGTTTTACCATATATTGTCGTTGAATTAAAATAAATAACTTTTGGAATTATATGTTTAAAATTGGTGAAATTAATAAACTTCGTATTGTACGTGATGCGGAATTCGGATTGTATCTGGGAACTGATGAAGAGGCGATTCTTCTCCCGAATAGATACGCTTATAATGACATGAAGATCGGTGACGAAGTCGAAGTTTTCGTTTATACGGATTCTGAGGATAGACCTATCGCAACAACTGAAACTCCGACAGCTGTTGTTGGTGATACTGTTTGTCTTGATATTCTGGATATTAACAGAATGGGGGCTTTCCTCGACTGGGGTATTTCAAAAGACCTGTTCCTTCCGTTCAGTAATCAGCGACACAAACTAGAGACTGGTGAAAAAGTTGTGGTTAAAGTTCGTTTTGATGAAAAAAGTGAAAGGGTTATCGCTACGACAAAAGTATCGGTGCCATATGAGCTTGACTCTAAAGAGTTAAAAGATGGTCAGAAGATAGAATGTATGGTTATTGATTCTTACGAGCGTGGAATGAGGGTTTTAATTAATGGCAGGTATAATGGAATGGTTTACCA
>JAUVCU010000095.1 GCA_030590715.1 Lentisphaeria bacterium | reverse complement strand
AGGAAATGAAAGTAGCTACAATTCCTGGAGAGGCGTTTGGTGCGCCAGGAAATATCAGGCTTTCGTACGCTTGTTCGGAAGAGGCAATTATCGAAGCGACAAACAGACTTAAAGAGTTCTGTACATCTCTAAGCTAATTTGCCAGACAGCAATAAAAAAGCCGCCCAATTTTGAGGCGGCTTTTTTTGTTTCTGTAAAAAGGTATTTACAGAAAAGGTGGAAAGTCAGAAGTGTTAGCTTTAACGCCAACCCCTTCAATCTCGATTAGCCATGTCGGGCGACAAACGGCTCCGCGAACGACAATCAGAGGAATATCATAGCCTACTTCTCTACGAAGAAGTTCCACCACTCGATCCTTTACCGTCAGATTACGAAGATAAACGATCAGATACGCCATATCATGAAGTTCCGCACCGTGCGGATCAAGCAATGCTTTGATATTCACTAGCGTGCGCTCCGCCTGCTTTTCGACATCGCCAAGGTGAAGCACATCACCGACCTTATCGATACTCGCCGTTCCCGAAATGTAAAAGTGATCACGATCACCGTACGCTATTTTCGTTCCACGCTCAAATGTCACGCCGTACTCATGAGTAGGATTCAAATATTCCAAGGCTTCCATTTGAACAACCTGTTCAGGGACAATCCCATCAACAGCAAGGGCATCCATTGAAACAAGCGAATCAACATCGCGAAGACGCGCCTCGATTCCTGTACTGGCAATATAATGTGTATCTTCCGTCAATCCGTACTTTTTAAAATACTCCCTACGAGAATCAACCATTCCTGCATAATGATTATCAATATCGCGAACATAGATCCACGTTCGGACACAATTATCAAAAAGAGTCATTCCATTTTCGCTGATGAAATGGTTATATGACTTAAAGATTTCATCAGTTTGCTTATAAGAATCGAAAACACCGCCACCGGTAAAATTACCAGTCCAGTACTGAGTATAATGTTTCCCCTTGATTTTAAGAGCATTGCGCCATTTATCATCCCCCATAGAGAGACTTTCGCGTTCAATGCCGTCTCCAACAACATGGTAGACAAGCAGACTCATTGTTCCCGCGCAAAGCGGAGCCTGTTCAATGATAGAATGAGAACTATTACTACAGATCTCATACACATCCGAATCAACGAGCTCGTCTTTCTGATTGGCAATATCACTCAAATAAAAACGGCTAAAAACAACCGTATCGCGATTCAATTCAAACTGTTTAAATGTCTGTTCGACATCATTTAACAGCTCTTTCAAGCAGGAAGCAAACGTTCCCTTCTCTTCAGTTTCAAAAACAAAGAAATACTCTTTAGCGCCTCGTTCAGAGCTGAAAGTTGTACACTTAGTTCTTTTATTTACTGCAATTGCGTCCATACTTCCCCTGCTCCATCTATAGTGAATTTACGTATTCAACCAGATCATCCAATTCCTGTTCAGTCAGATCTGACGTTGAACCATGTTCATCTTTTTTATTATAAATTGTAAATATATCTTTCATTGTCGCGGCTCTTCCATCGTACAGATACGGAGCCGAAGAAATATAAGCGTCAAGAGTACTTCCCGTCACGAGAAAGACACATACCTCGCAGGTCAACGGCTCCATTCGACAAGTAAATCGACTTATATACCTTTCGACTAGGAGAGCCAACAATAGTAACCGGCGACCTATAAACGTCTTTTGCATTTACTGTTGAGAGACCTAATAACATTACTGATAAGCTCAAATATTCTATCTTTTATTCCCTGTAAAGAAGAACAGCTTCATAGTTAATTATCAAAATTACCTTTTATATAATGTTTATTCAACAAAAGGAAACATCTTAACATAACTTATTAGAAACCAAATCAACTATAGAGATTAGTTTCAAAACCCTTATTACCAACTACACAATTTTGCAGCCACTTCTTACAGTATACAGATTAAATATGGCAAAAAAGTAAAAGTTTCAGAGCTACTTAAGCGGAGACTCAAAAATGATATGAATAAGTGTAGGCTGAATGAATTTATTTGAGCACAAAAAAAATGATGGTGTCCGGAAAGGACACCATCAAATTCACAAAAGCTATTCTTTGTTTAAAGGGTGAGACTGAATGAGACCTCTTACCCTGCAGAAAGATGCATTTCTAAATGTATCCTTCAGCCCATGTTAAAACCTATCGGTTAAGCAAAGCTTCTGTATCATATTTGATTTCATCAACAGTCTGCTCGATAGTTTCATCAACAGATTTCACCTCATCCATAAAGAACTGGTCTTTGAAAGGAGTCAGTGTTGGACGGTTTTCTCCAACTTTTTCTGTTTTATGAATGCTTTGAGCCTGCTCAACAGCTTTTTTAACTTTTTCTGAAGGTTCGAAGACTCCATTCATGCGTCTAACGTTGCACACTGCAACTATCCTGCGTGATTTAACAACATTGACCTCTTTTGAGAATAATGACCCAATAATTGGAAGACTTCCGAAGAAAGGAACTTTGTCGATTTCACGTGTGACGATCTTTTCTTCGATACCACCGATTGCAAAGTTTTTGGTCTCCTTGGCAAATGCGACTTCTGCTTTGATCTCTGAATTCCAATCAATAGGTGTTCCGGTCTTTGTGAATCCCTGAATACCTGTACTTTTGATGTCAAAGGTAAGAGTCGCGGCCTTGCCGTATTTGTTCGCTTCGATAGAGATTTCAAGACCAACCACTTTTGTCGCTGGAGTATATGTTACCTCTGCAGCTGTCGTCGTTGTTGCCGGGGTTGATACTGTTCGAACGAAATCATAAGCTGCGGCAAGTGGAGCGACTTCAGGATCTGTTACAATTAGTGTATCCCCAGGAGAACCATCAAATAGGTTATTTCCGTTGGTGTCATCCCAGTATTCTGTACTTGTCGTTGTCGTGGTAGTTGTCGATTCAGCGGCTGAAGAATCAGTCTCATAGTGGAATGTTTTCAGACGCTTGATATCTGCGGAAGCATCATCGTAGATGTATGATGAATAGTTTTTGATAGCTTTTGCATACCCTTTAGATGCAAGGAACTCAACGTATTCAGAATCGATCGCCCCAGCTACTTTATACTGGTCAAGTGCCTCTGAAATTTCAAGGGCAGCCGTTGGATTTGCGGCTTTCCATGCTAGGAAGTCGTTCCCGAAATCAAGATCGTTGTCCATTGATACTTCGTACAGAGTAAGGTCACACATTACGTATGATGGATTCGTTCCTCCAGCGTAGTCTTGCATGAATGCTTTCACGCGGTCTACATTGTTCGGTGTTGCTTCAACGTAAACTGCATTCAGGTCTTTATCATAGGTGACTAGTTCATGTCCGCCCTGCAACTCTGCATCTTTTGCATCCTGACTGGTTAAAACAGAACCATTGCTTTTTAGAGAACCACGAATAAATAGTTTGTCAACCATTTCTGCGACCCAGTCTGCATCATCATTTTCCGGGAAAAAGATGATTTTCTGACGGCCTGAAGATGAGGTGATGTTTGGCTGGTCAAGCTCACGAACAAGCTCTTCGATTGATTGACCTCCATTTGGCTGTGGTCCGAAGCGGTCTGCTGTTGCTGTAACAACCAGAATTCCTGTTCCGTCGTCGTATTTTGCACATTCTACAAGTACGTTTTCTGCAACACCACTTATACGTGTCCCTTGGATTGCTGCGCGAATATATGGGCGCAGTTCATATACATCAGCATTTTGTACTTCAAAAGCTTTGGTCATTCGGCCGGGCATGTTGTCATCCTGCTTGATAATAACCAGGTCTGTGTCTTTATCGACATCAATGCGAACCTGAGTGTGGAACTGAGTTCCGTTGGCCGCAGGAGCTTCCCATGGTTGCCCGGGTCCATCACCGCCTGCCATTGTAGCTAGTGGGGAAAGGGCAAAACCACCAAGAGCAATATATTTTGCAAAATTCATATTCATTTTTTCAATTCCTTTATTTATTCTGTAATCAAATTACTTGAACTGAGCGTTGGATATAGTCTCATTGACCATCTCGTTCATATTCGTGTCCAGCTGCACTGGCTTAGCTGTGATTGTAATGAAGTTGATCAATTTACGCTTAACCGAGATTTCGCGTCCGAACAGGTATTTCAGTACAGGAATGTCTCCAAGCCATGGAATACCAACATATTCTTCTGCTTCGATTTCGTCGCTGAAGTGGAAGATCGTTGTTTCTTCATTTGTTCTGATTTTGCAGCGTGTGAAGTAGTATTCTTTATCATCTCCATCTTCGCCTGTGATCCAAACCCTTGCCTGAACCAAGTTGTTCGGCTGGTAAACCGTAGGACGTATTTTGAAGTTAAGGTCACCGACAGACAGCTCCGGGTCAAGGCTTGAGTTGTTACGCACAACGATAGAAGCCTGAGTCATTTTTATATCTTTGTCAAGCTTGTTAGCCATCCGTAGGAATGATGCATTCATATAGAAATCAAATGCCCCTCCAAAGAATTGCCCCTTATTTGTTTGAACTAGAGGTACTTTGATATTTGAGTCACCCTCCCAGCCTAGATCGCCAGTACGGCCCCATGTGTAGTCAAACCACTCAGCTTTATAAAGATTCTGCCACTGGTTGTAGTTGACACCAAGATCCATGAAGTCATCTTCGAAGACTTCATAGCGTTTAATTGTTATTTCTGCCTGTGGAACCGGCTTATCCAGCTCTTCAAAAACTTTCAAGTATCCGCTACCATCTGATTTTGAATCTTTGAAGTACACACTGGACTCATCAATAAAGTATGTTGCATCGCTACTGTCCATGACTTTTTCGATTAAGTTTCTTAAACCACCGTCTGCTTCACCTTTGTTCCCAAGCTCTGCATCTGCATCACGGTATTTGAAAGAGTAAGAGAAGTTGTAGATACCAGTTCCATTTAGACCCGGCTTGTCAAGTTTTTTGATCACGTCATCAATCTGCTTAACACGATCTGCACGCATTGTTACAACAAGGATCTGGCGTCCACCTTTTGAGTAGTTAAGGCTTTTGATGCTTCCTGAGGAATCCACTGCTTCAATTGCTCCACTGACGAATGGTAGTACGTCTGCAGCTTTCGAGTTCTGTAGATCATATGTTTTAGTTATCATTCGGTTAGCGCCGGTGTCTTGAAGGATAGTCACCTCACGTGTTTCAGCGGCTTTACCCGAATCGGCCAAACCAAGCACGACACAAAGACTAGCTCCTGCCATTAATAGTTTTTTCATTTCCACTTTCATTACCCCTTTCTTTTGTTGAACAAGAATGAATACACTTGCCTCTTAACCAACCAGTTTATTAAACTTACCTATAGCGAGTAAGTAAATAAAAAGGCTCTTTCCAAGTTAAGATTCGTCCATTCATTTAGTATTAGTTTTTGAGAAGTTTTATTTAACAAATAATTAAACTACGAAGCAAATAGCTCACAAATATGCAAGTAACATATTTATCATAAAAAGCTGAATTGTACAAAGAAAAAAAGACAAAGGCGAGGTTTTTTTTTAAAAACCCACAAATACTAGTATAGGAATCGGCCAATAGATAAAAAATGCAACGATAATCTTCTTGAATTTAGAAAGAGGCAATGCGGAAAAAAAAGAACTCTTTTAAGGAAAGAAACATAGATTATTCCATAAAAAGTCTTGCGTGTTTAGGCCAAAATATTTTACTCCTCGCTGAGGCGCAAAGGGCGCTGAGAGGTATAACTTTGGTTGCGGCTATGCTGCTTTAGGTATATAAAAAGTGATAGTGCCCCGGAAAGGACACCATCAACTTCTCAAAAATCATTTATTATTTGGAGAGAGGAGAATGGAAAACCTCTTTTTACAAAAAAGGGATATCACTAAGAATACCCCAGATTTGTAAAGGTATAAAAATCTATCGATTCAATAGAGCTTCTTTATCGAATTCGATTGATTCTATTGCTTTAGCTTTTGACTCTTCTACGCTTTTTGTTGGATCAATAACGAACTGGTCGTTAAAAGGTGTGATTGTTGGACGGTTCTCACCAGCTTTTTCGCGGTAAAGAACGTCTTGGGCTTCACCAAGAGCTTTAAGCGTTTTAGTAGGAGCGTTGAAGCTACCTTTAGTACGCTGAACGTTACATACTGCTACGTAGCGCTTAGACTGTACAACCTCTTTCTCTGATGAGAAAAGCGTTCCAAGAATCGGGATGCTTCCAAGGAAAGGAACTTTGTTAACTTCAGTAGTAACAAATTTCTCTTCGATTCCACCGATAGCGAATTTCTTAGCTTTTTTAGCGAATGCAACTTCAGTTTTAAGTTTCATTGTCCATGTATCTGCAGCAGTCCCCATGTCCTTAAGACCCAGGAATCCTTTAGATTCGATATCGAAGATCA
>JAUVCU010000332.1 GCA_030590715.1 Lentisphaeria bacterium | reverse complement strand
GCCGGGTTATGCTCAATGCCTATTACGACGGCGCTACCCTTTATCTCGATGGTAACCAAAACACCAAAAAATCACGGATGTCAAAACTGCTCTACGATAAACGCTGGCAACGTGGCCTGACCTACTCGGATATTTACACTAACAATAAGGCCAAGCTTAAAGGTGCCGAAGTTACGGTTGAGATTGTCGGCGGTATGCGCAATGGCGTCCGGTATCCGTCTTCTGGAACAACGACCATTATTATCAAGGAAAAGCCCTCGAAAGTAATTGTTATCGACAACACCCACAAGGTGACAAAGCAGCAGAGACAGAAGCAGGAACAACTGAAGAAAGAACGTCGGGCGATTGAAAAGCAGCGCAAATCACTGGCCAAAGAACAGGCCCAGTTCGAAGCTGAGCAACTGGCACTGGCAAAAGAACGTGCAGAGCTGGATAAAAAACGTGCCCGGATCAAGCAGATGAAAAAGGACGTGGCCCGCGACAAGAAGCAGGTTAGTAAAGAGAAGCAAAAAGCCGCTCAGGAACGTGAGCTGGCTGTGCTAGAGTTGGAAAAAACTGTTGAAGTGAAAGAGAAAATGGTCGCAAAGGAAGAACAAGAACTAGACAAGAAAATAAAAGCGCTGAATAAAGAGATTGATAAAGCACAGAAAAATGATAAAAAGCAGACAAAGCATAAAGAGGACGATTTAAGCTGAGACTACCACGTGAGCCGTACATTTGTGCGGCTCATACTTCCATCGATTCATCCGGATATAAACACTTGGGCCGCTTCGTGAGTTCAAACTGGCAGTCCTGTCCGGGGTTGCATCTGCCGCCAAATTGCCTATATTAATCAAACAGTTACTTGCATTTCAGCTAATATTTGATAACTTCCTAGTAACTCGTTTTAAGAAAGGAGGTTGATCATGGGCGTTTTTGGCAAGATGTTTGGACAGCATGAACAGTACCCGGAACTATCTGGAGATCATGCCGCAGCCCGCAAACTGGCTGCGATCCAAAGTAACCTCGAGGAGTTAACTGGAAAAGTATCAGAACCAATGGAGGTGATTCCATCCGATGACGGTGCTTATGTATTTATCGGTAAGCCACCAAAAAGTTTTGGCGTCGCCTGGATTGAAGGAGGTGCAATCAAGAGCTTCAAAACCTTGATGGAAGAGCACGGCATGACCGGTCCGGAAGTCAATGCACTTTCGGATGAACTGCGCGAAGTCTATGTCCGCTATCACGACACTGAGCACTATCACACCAAGATTGCTGACAAAGATATCGTCGTCACCCCGTCGGAGCCGATGGAAGTTGAAGTACGCGAGATTCTATCCCGCATGCATTGAGATACCTTTAATTGTCGGGCGCTAAACGTACCTGACAACATATAAAAAGGGCTGCTCCCCGGATCCGGGTGAAGCGCCCTTTTTTTTGTCAACCCAGGGGACTTATCCCTGTAGATACTCACGTAAATTAGTCCGCACTTGATTGGAAATATTCTGATTTTGCACAAAATCTCTGCTTATGTCAGATATATGTCAGATATATGTCAGATATATGTCAGAAATAGATGATATGATACTTCGGAACTAGCCAGAATTACTCTTTAAAATCAATCTGGTTATTTAACTGAATCAATACAACCAACAATTGTCTAGTATTTCACAGTAAATATTCCATATTTTCAACTTTGATATTTGAGTGAATGTTATTAAAGCTGCTGTAATTATTTGAATTAGATTTAAAACACACCAATTTCAACGGGAATATTATCCGGAATTTTTCCGTAAAATCACTAGTTAGGCATTATGAAACTTTCTGAAAGACAACTGACTAGAGCTATCTACTCTACATGGGACATTCAGCAAGCCTTGTCAGCTCTAACGTTTTTGCTCGAAGGTTGCGACTTTGACGCAAAATATAACAATGTAGATCTTCGTCGATTTCGGTGTTACGAAACCACGCTAATAATTTCTCTGGCACGTCCGTTCGAAAGTACAAGGAATGGAACTACCCTTGGATTAAAGGCTCTAGGCATAAAACTGAACACAGACGAAAACAAGCTAATAGACAAGGTATTGCATCTACGACGGAAGATCATCGCACACTCGGATGAAGAGCAAATGCATTTTCGATCAAGCACATTCTCCGTTCTTGACGGCGAATTTAATATTCCACACCTTCAGTTCAATGAGGGTCTTCATTTTGAAGAGCCTGAACTTCGGCAACTTGAGCAACTTCTACTGAAACTTAAACACGATATGGCCACTTTTCTATTTCAACTTGCTCAAAAAAACCCCGGTATACTCGAAGCTTACAAGGAACCAGGGATGCAAAAAGGAAATAGCAGCAAAAATGCCTAACCATCCAATCAAGCGGACGGAATAGGCAGTCGTTGTTCTCGAAAATCTCGGCATGTCTCGCACGTTGCGTCACCGCCGCTTATTTCAATCCGTTAGGTGTAAGAATTTGACGCGTTGCTTACAAAATCCGACAATATAATAACGAAGGATCAATAAACCATGGAGCTTCTTGGTTGTTAGCGAAACAATACCTGACAAATCATTCAAGCGTGCCCTCCTCTTCGCTGTGGCCATTTAACACGAACGTTAGAAGGTAATATGACTGATAAACAGAATGAAAATATCCAACACGGTTTAGCTGAAATTTGGCGAAGAGAAAAACTTCAAGTTGCCAGCTTATGCCTCCTGATTATTATTGCGCTCATTGTTTCAATCTCAACTTCTATGGTTTTTGGCAGTTACACAAAGACAATTGTACTTATCATCCCTGTTGTTGCTTATCTCAAGATTTGGTCCTGGGTTCG
>JAUVCU010000235.1 GCA_030590715.1 Lentisphaeria bacterium | reverse complement strand
CTGCCCGAACCGGATTCATGGTGATGTACGCCATAATAAAAGCCAATGCGCGACCATCCTCTATAATCACCGAGTCGAAACGGTTGAACAAGCTTCCGTTGCGCCCCGTTCGCTTGTTATACCATTGAACGAACCGCTGTTCGAAATTCCCGACAATAAAACTGATGTCGTGAATTTTCCGGTTAAACGCCTCATATTCCTCTTCCGTAGGCGTCCGCAGTTCTTTCGTTCTTTGGGTAAGGTTCCAACGCTTTATTACCTCATCACGGCTCATTTCCTCTATTGGATCAATCTCAATAACGCAGTGATAATGATTATCCATCAGAACATAATCAAGCAACCGATACGAATGCAGCTTCCTTCCTTCGAATATTAATTCAAGAAATTTCTGTTTCTCAATATCACCAAAAATAAATGAGCCGCCAATCACCCGGTTCGTTATCATATAACGCACACCTGTGTGACTGCGACTCAATGTTTCCAGACTTACTTTTACACGATTCTTATACATGACTCCACCTCTAGGTGAACGTTGAAAGCATATCCCTATACTTTTATAATCGTTCGATCTTGGATGTTTACATCACCTCATGCAAGGACTGTCCTCTACTTTTACCGGCGAGCTTTATAAAGAGTGGGAACGTTGCTCTCAGAGACTTGTCTTCTCTGAGGTAGTCTCATTTGCCGAAAAAATCAAAGAGCTGGCTGAAAACGACAACCATCAGCCGCTGGCTAAATGGGCCGACGATTTGAAACTGCAGACAGAGCTGTTCTCCACTCCAACCGTCAAGACCCTGCTGCAGAAGTACGCGGGGTTTTATCGGTGAAAGAATAGCTTTTTTGTTCAAAAAAACAGTAGCGGGCACTCTACAGGTATATGTCGAGAAATATCTTGCTACCGAGGTGCGGAGCACGATTTGAGGAAATATAAGGTCGTGGGCAGTTAGGCGAGGAATGTAGTATAATTTAGTTTTATTGAACAATCTGAAACTAAAAAGGAGTGTGGGTATGAAAATTAAACTATTAAACAGTTGTATGACTCTGATATTATTCGTACTTAGTGGTTGCTCAGATGATACTAGTTATGTTGTAGATGAACAGGTTGATTCAAGCGTCAATTTACCATCCTCAGACAAAATAGATCACACACCACGGTTCACCTTCCAAGAACAGGCATATATAGAAAAATTGAAGAAACGACGACTGCGTGTCGCTGCAGATAACTCAGTTGTGACTTATAAAGTAGGTGATGATGGTAAAATCTCCGGCATGCACTATG
Source organism: Lentisphaeria bacterium (assembly GCA_030590715.1). Classification (GTDB taxonomy): domain Bacteria; phylum Verrucomicrobiota; class Lentisphaeria; order Victivallales; family JAUVCU01; genus JAUVCU01. The sequence goes on along the minus strand of JAUVCU010000235.1, from coordinate 2,649 downwards.
AACTTATCGCTGGATTTGCGGAATTTATCGGCACTGAAATTGACCTCAGGGTTGTGCCGTTTAAAACCTTCTTTACAAAAGATGGAGAGTTACCTCCAAATCTACGTACAGACCCTGAAGTTAAATATACGCCCGATATATTTAATGAAGTAGATGTGTGCATAAGCGGAATAACCGACATCGGATGGAGGAGAAAGTTAGTTCAATTTGTTATAATTTATCCATCAAGCGTAGTTGTTGTTTCCCGAAGAGGCGAAGAGATCCGAAAATTGAGCGAATTAGAAGGACTGCGGATTGGAACTCGAGAGTCAAGCACATACTACGACGCATTCTTAAGTGTAGAAAAGAAATTCGGTTTTAAATTAGATTACACATTTTATGAATCAAGCGCAGCAATGTTTGAAGCAGTAGATCGCGGTGATGTGGATGCTACGTGCAGGGATGCTGATGGGGTTGTTCTTGACATGAAAAACGTTCCGAACTTAAATATATCAATACCTATTACAGATGTTGAACATTTAGGTTGGATTGTCCGAAAAGATAATAAATTACTCGCATCTATTTTGAGTAAATATATTGCATATTGCAAGAAAACTGAAACGTTCAATAAAGCCTGGTTCAGAGCGTATGGCATGAATTTTAATGACTTTCTGAGAATAATACAATATAACTAATTGATGGATGTAAATCGACTCTTAATACAAAAGTCTTGTGCATTTTAGCTAAGACTTTAAAAGATTGTTAACCGCGGATTTGATGGATAGAGCGGATAAAATAAAAAAGTTTTCGTGTTTATCCGTGCCTTCCGTGGCAAAAAATATTTTGGTTGCGGCTTTGCCGCTTTAGGAGAAAGTAATACGTGAAATTTAAGACAAAACTGCAGCTGTTTATGCTTCCTCTTGTAATTGCACCTGTGCTGTTAGTCTCGATCATTTTTATATACAACTCCGAAACTAATATTATGGGGCTACAGGGGGAATTGATGCGGTCAAAAGTTGCCCACGTTTATGACAGTTGTGTTTCTGAGTACACAACTCTCGAACCCTTAGGATTAAATAATGTTGATTTTTATGTGAATGGAGCGAAAAACAATATATTCAAAAGTGCGGAGCAGATAAACATTCCCGGTGGGTATATTTTCATCATCAACAAAAATGGAGATGTGATATACCATCCGGAATCAAATTACTCCACTAATGAATTGCCTGATAGTAATAAGTTGTTTGTTCGTGCGGTCGTTAATGCCAAACAGGGATCTGTCACTTACAATCGCGATATTTATAATGAACCAAAATCAGAGCATATTGCATACTTCCGTGAATTTAAACAGTGGGAGTTGATTCTGATCGCTACAACAGAGAAGAGTTCGATGTATGCCCCATTGCATAAAGCAGCAAAATTGGCAGGCCTAGCTCTTATTATTGCCCTTATCCCAACAATATTTGCACTACATCTATTCTCGCAGACCATCTCACGTCCACTGGAATCACTACAGAGGTGCGCGGTTAAATTTGGACATGGTGATGTCAGTGTTAAAGCTGACATCACAACGAGAGATGAGCTTGGTGTGCTCGCCAATACATTTAACGGAATGGTTGGCGATATAAAGGTTGAACGAAACAAGCTGACAGAACTGAATAAAAGCTTGGTAAGTAAGGTCGAAGAACGCACAAATGAACTCGAAAAATCAAAAGATATTGCCGAGTCTGCAAATAGGGCCAAAAGTGAATTTCTTGCCAATATGTCTCATGAGATCCGCACTCCTATGAATGCGGTACTCGGCTTTGCTGAAATCCTTATGGGAGAAGAAGTTGAGCCGCATAAAAAACATTATATTGAATCTATTCATTCCAGCGGTAAAGCATTACTCAGTTTGATCAACGATATACTCGACCTGTCAAAGGTTGAAGCCGGCAAACTAGAGCTACAGTATACTTCTGTGTCACTGAGCAACCTGTTCTCAGAACTGGAGACGATCTTTCTTCAGAAGGCAGGAGACAAAGGCCTCAAGGTCAATGTCTCAATTGATCCAGCAACACCTGCTGCCCTGGTAATGGATGAGACTCGTATCCGACAGGTGTTGATCAATCTTATCGGTAACGCTATCAAGTTTACCACTAAGGGATTTATCCGTTTGGGTGTTGAGTGCATATTTACAGAATCAACACACAGTCAGGTTGACATAACTATCAAGGTGGCTGATAGCGGTGTTGGTATCCCAGAGGATCAGTGTGACAAGGTATTCGGGGCATTTGAGCAGACATCAGGTCAGAAGGTTAAAGAGTTTGGTGGAACGGGGCTGGGGCTGGCAATAAGTAAGCGGCTTATTGAGATGATGGGAGGAACAATTCTTGTTGAGAGTGAATTAAGTAAAGGATCTACGTTTATTATTCATCTCCCATCTGTTGAAGTCGCTGCTGCTGAAAGCAGTGAAATATCAGGAGAACACAATGTCAATTTTAGCAACTTACAGTTTGAACCAGCTATGGTACTCATTGCTGATGATGTGGATTATAACCGTGAGATTCTCAAGACGTTTCTTGCTGGTTTTGAGTTTACTCTCATTGAGGCCGTTGATGGTAAAGATGCTCTGAGTAAAGTTTTTGATGACAAGCCTGATCTTGTTTTATTGGACATGAAGATGCCAGG